>PKTG01000037.1 GCA_002869225.1 Candidatus Muiribacterium halophilum
AGTGAATATGGATACATATTAGCCTGATACAGAGCCATCTGAATAAGACCGTGAATAGAAAAATGCGAACCTGATATGTTTCTTAATAATCTTATATCGTTTGAAATAAAATAATACTTTCCATCAAAGTAAAGATAATATGGAATTATCGTATATTTATCCACATGTATCCATTTACCATCTTTATAAAGTGCATCACAACAGGAAAAATCTTCTTTATACGAAGGATGATTACTGATTATCAATCTTTTTGCCTCCTTTTAGGGATTCAAAAAGTTGTTTGATCTCGGCAGCTTTATCGTTTCTCTGTATATTCTCGAGACACCATATATAATCAAGATAAATATAATCTTCCATACCTTTTTCGAGAGGTAACCTCTCATAACTCTCACATGCTTTCTCGAAATTTCCCTGCATCTTTTCAATATAAGCAAGATTTGATATATCGAAGTTTGTCATGTTAAATTCTTCTTCAATTGTTTTCAACCGTTCTCTCACTTTATCAAAAAGCTCATTCTGAAGATCTATAACATATAACTTTCTGAGTATCTCTTCATCTACTGGAAAGTTCTTCTCAAGATATTCCAGAAAATATTTTGAATACTTTTGCAAACCAATCTCAATAAACAGCATTGCATTCTCATAATAATATTCGTTCAGATGAAGTAGTAATCTTCCATGAGGGTTAAGCAGATTTTTCTGTAATCTAAGAAAAGCATCTTTCTTTTCCTCTGCCATATTAGAAAGACATAAAACTTCTTCATTTTTTGATGCGTTCTCATCAAGACCCATCTCAGTATAAATAGAGTCCTGATATAGATTCATAAGGTTATATTTCTTATAATATCTTACAAACTCAAGGTCGATCTCAGGAATGTTAATAACATTATCGCATTGATAACATATATCTTTATGTACATAAAAGAATGCGTACTTTTCTTCCTGCCCAGTTGAAGGATTAAAATTAAGTCCTTTTATACAGACAATGTTTATCTTATCTTTTTTCAGATCATTTATTAAATTAAGTAATGTAAAAACAGGTTCTATTTTTCTCACAGCGGCCTCAAAACAATTTATTTTGCCAGGAAAAATATTCTATACTTTCCAGGACTTTATATATATTATCCTCTTTTGAAAATCTTTCCTTTTCAAGAAGAGAATATTCAAACTTTTCATTTTTTGATACCTTATTATATATTTCACATATCTTCTTTACATAATCCGATGGTAAAATATTCTTTATTCTTTTTACAATTTCAGAACATTCTTCAATCAAACCTTTTCTTATCATCAACGATAAAAGTATTAAATAAAGATAAGGATCATCAAAATCAACAAGTATATTTGAAAGTTCTATTAATTTTTTCTCATTATCAGAATACTTATAAAGAAATCTTATATAACTCTCTCTAAACTCTGCTGCGTTTGTCTTTAAAAAAGCCTTATCAAACTCTGTCGTATTAAAATCAGGAAGATTTCTTTCATAAACAGATCTTTCAATATAAAATTCCTTCCAAATACTTACAAGTAGATCTTTATGAATATAGAAAATATAAGCCGGAGGCATCTTTCTTTCAATACAGTTTATACAAGTATCAGGTAGTTTAGAATTGTTTCCTTTAAAAGATTGGATTATAGCATCTTTATATTTATTAAAATCGACTTTGATCTTATCGCAACCACAAAATACTCCATCTTCTTCAAAATAGAGTTCAGATGTAAGAAAATAGCAAGGAAGATATGTTTTATTATCTGAAAGTTCCTTAGGTGCAGCTCCTTTTTTAAAAACCAGTAATCTATCATCTTGAATACAATCGGAATAATTTGTGAAAAGAAATTCTGTATTTATTTCTTCTAAAAACGATAAGAAAGTATTATTATCCTTTATACAACAATAGGTCTTGTCGAAGAGGACTTTTTCATCTTTCCTTTTTTTATAGAATCTCCACAACTTCTCGTCTTCAAATCTTAATATATATTCCTTTAATTTTTCTTCAGGAATCGGTGAAGCTTCAAATCCATTACAATCAAAACAAAGATTTGGCTCACTAAAATCACCAAGTATCTGCCTTCGTCGAATCTCTCTGTATTTTTCTCCAAAAAAGATCTCGGTAAAACTCTGTCTGGTAAGGTCTCCTAAAACACTTTTCCCTAAAAGATCTCGTGAACATATACTGAGTCTGCCATCAACTCTTACAAAAGGATGTTTCCACAAAGCTGAACAGGTCTTTCTCTGATTCATATCTTTAAGGTCTGCGTAGTCGACTTCAAGTCTTGTTGTCTCTATTTCCTCATCTGCAATCTCATCAAACTGGGCGTCTTTCATTGCTTGTTTAAATGTCTCATTAGAAGAATGTTGATTTGCAAGTCCGGCAACTATAAAAGCCACTGTGTGAGGGGTTTCCTCAGAAACATAAGTATCACCACACGAACAGGCTCTTTCGAGTTTGAAGACCATATCATTCTTATTAAAGAATTCAGACCACTGATTGTAGAAAGCTCTTACATCATCAGAATTTTCTTTGACGACAACACTTTGAACACTTGTGAAGACTTTATGTGTCAACTGTTTTTGCTTTACTTTTTTTATAAAAGACTTGATATTTCTTATTGTATCTTCGTAAAGATCACCTCTACCAACAAGTTCCTGATACTTTTCTTTATTACTGGCATTTAGTGAAAAGAGCACCTGTGTCTCAAAGTCAGCATCTTTAAGAATATCCAGTAATCTTTCACCATATTCTTCATCAAGAACAGTACCGTTTGTGGGTAAAAAGAAACGACTTACCTTTTTATTATTGTTATCAACAAAATATTTTATTATTTCAGGAAGCTCTGGGTTAAGAAGAGGCTCTCCAAATCCAGCCATGCTGATTTCCTGAAAATCATAATCCAGATTATCAAAGACTTTTTTAAAGGTATCAAGAGTCATAAAACGTCTATCTTCCTGTTTTATGAACTGATTCTGGCCAGTGATATCGTATTTGTCCTCACAATGATAACAGAAAATACATTTTATATTGCATATCTCTGATACACAAAAAGTCATCATATTGTCAGAAAATCGAAATTGATTCATTGTTATATTTTACATCTATATAATTAATTAATCAATTCACAAAGCTATAACTAATTTAATTTTCTATTCAATAGATATTTGAAATTAAATTAATGTTCAATATAAAAAAACTAACGATATATAGAAACAGAATATAGAGTTGGGAATGGGGAGTGGGGAGTTTATGTTTAGAATAATAGATTATGCAGGATTAAGCTAATAGATATTGTGAATCTTATAAATATATTCTTTAATAATAGAAAGTTAAGTTGCTTAAGGTATCTACTTATCAGCAATTGAAATTCCATCTTAGAAGTTTGATTGATGATAAAAGAAATCATTAGGAATTTTTATTTAAAAAAGACGACATTGACAGAGGCATAGCCTTAGCTACGTCGAGTAAAATGGAGTTTTTTATAGATGAAAATAACAATTATTTACTTATCAGCAATTGAACTTCTAAGATAGTCAGCTATATAGTCTCGAACCGGTTTTTCCATCTCATACTTCTCCGTTGCATATCTGGTAAAAAGATAAGATCTTTCAGCAACATATGAGTTGGTAACTACCCAGTAATATTCATCAGGCTTTAAGATACCTTTATAATCATAGAAACCTTTATCATTTATCAGATAATAACCTTTTATCTTTGCTTTGACCGCCTGATTTCCAAATGGAAGTGTATTGTAAATATCTCTACGGGTAATATCACCAGCAGGCAATGATTCCCTTATTCCTTTTGTATTAAAGAGAGCCAGATCAGCGTCAGTAGCTTTTTCGAAATTTCTACAAAGGAACAGATAAAGTTTGTTATTTTGCTTATACGGTCTTGTTTTTAATGGTTCAGAAAGATGAAATATCTTTTCATCCATCTTTCCTTTAACTTCTTTTTCATACGGTTCAAGTATACGGACTATCTCCGGATCAGGCTCTGAATATTTAGAACTCACTGAATAAAGTCGATATTTATAAGACTCAAGTTTTTTATTCTCAATATTAAGGGTAAGATGTCCAAGATTTCTATAATAGCTTCCTGCCTGCATTATCACCGTATCACCAATCTTTTTTTCTATTGTAAGAGTTGTATGAGAGTGACCTCCTATAATAAAATCAGGTTTTAACTCTCTTGCAATAACCTGATCAGTATCATAACCAAGATGAGTAATCAGTATTATTAGATCACAATTTTCTTTTTCTCTAAGGTATTTAATCCAGTTTTTTCCAACTACAAGAGGATCAAGTATATCTATTTTCTTTTTGATTTTATAATCAAACGTATTTTTTGTCTTTTCCAGAATAAGACCGATAAAACCAACTTTTAAACCAA
>PKTG01000017.1 GCA_002869225.1 Candidatus Muiribacterium halophilum
GAAATATTTTATTAAAAGACCACCGATAATGACCCCTACAGAAGAAAGTGTATCACCCATTATATGAAGATAACTCGCTTTAATATTAAGGTTTCCATGAGCATCCTTTTCTAGAAGAAACATTGATATAAGGTTCGCAAAAAGACCTATTACAGCAACAATAAGCATAAGATCAGAGTTTATTTTCACTGGATTCATAAAACGCTCATACGCTTCATAGATTAGAAAAGCTGATNCGAGATTATCTCTATTCTTTTGTATCCATAGGTCTTTCTTTCGTTAACTGGTCTTCTGGCAACAAGATTAGCAAAATAACTAAGAGCTATTGCAGCTGTGTCACTTAGATTATGAACAGCATCAGAGACAAGTGCAATACTTCCGGAAAGAAATCCACCTATAAACTCAGCAAGTGTTATTATTGCATTTAAAACGACTACGAAAAATAGCTTCTTTCCAGATACACCTTCTATACTATGATGATGACCATGATGATCGTGACAATGTTCGTGATTATGTTCTGACATATTCTTCTCCTTAATATCCTATCGATTTAAGAGTATATAGGTTCATAATAATTCTTTCAAAATAAATTTTTTAATATCATCTCTTACTCTTCTATAAACATCCAGTATTCCTTCTTCTGAGGTGATTTTTTTTTCATTAACTATTTTAGGAGGGTCTTGAAAACTATTATTAATAATTTTTTCACCTCCGAAAAAGATAGGACAATTTTCTTTTGCATGATCACAGACGGTGACAACTAAATCAAAGTCTTTTTGTTTCAGCTCTTCAAAAGTCTTTGATTTATTTGCAGATATATCAATTCCAAGCTCTTTCATAACAGCGATTGCATAAGGATCCACTTTGCTTTTTTTTGTACCTGCTGAAGAAGCAGTGACCTTATCTGATAAAAGACGATTTGCCAGACCTTCTGCCATCTGGGAACGACAGGAATTATGAGTACATATAAAAAGAATTTTCTTTTTCATTTTTTTCCTTATTTTCAAATTTATACAGCCAGATAAAGGTTATATAGACCTCCAATTATAACCAGTACTCCACATATTTTTTTTATAACTATTGTTGCCTTAGACTTCTTGTTCAGATCAAGAATATGTTGTACAAATTCTGCAAAAGTACCTGCAAATACGATAACACTGCAATGTCCTATTCCGTAAAAAAGTAAAAGCATTATAGCAAACAACATCCTTGACGAAGCTATTCTAAAAGTAAGTGATAATACCGGTGCCATGTATGCAAAGGTACATGGACCTAGTGCTATACCAAAGATAAGACCAAGAAAAAATGCAGCCAATATTCCTTTCTTTTTTGTCTTTACATTTGAAGCTCCGGGAATAGATAGAGGTATCACTTCAAGAAGATGAAGACCGACAATAAAAAAAACAATAGATACAATATAATTACCAATATTTCCTATATCACCAGCCATCCTTCCCATAGATGCGGTTATAATCCCTAGAAGTGCTATTGTAAGAAGTATTCCAAAAGAAAAGATAGATGAAATATAAAACGCTCGCTTTGTCGATAAGCTTTCCTGTTCATCAATAAAACCAACGATAAGAGGTATACTGGCTAGATGACAAGGCGATAATAAAATAGATAACACTCCCCACATAAAAGATGCAAAAAGTGCTAGAGCGGGTGCTCCATTAATTGCCTCGGTAAAGTAGATAAATATCTGCTGCATTTTACTTAATCCATATCCTTAGAGCATTCATATCCGAGTTCTCTCCAAATAGTTAAAATATCTTCTTTTGAGATATAACCAACATGTCTTTTTAATTCACTACCTTCTGAATCCATAAATACCTGTGTCGGAATAACATTTATTTTATAGCTCATAGCGATCTGTCGATTAAAATCATTTGCATTTATATCAATAAACTCTGTCTCAAAACAATCACTATAATTCTTTTTAAGTTCTTCAAGTATTGGTTCCATCATCTTACATGGTACACATGTTTTTGAACCAAGATCTATTATCTTCGGTTTTCCTTTAACATTGTTTTTGAATGTAGGTATTTCTTTTTTGACATCAGTTTTTATGTTTGATGTTTTTTCAATATTATTTGTTTCGCTTAAAAGTTTCCGATTTTCTTTAAACTGAATTACTCCTACAATTGCAATAACAAGTAAAGCGACTATTGTAAATTTTCTTTTATTCATTTAGCATCTGCCCTTTCCGTATAAATTATTTTAATTTGTTTTCTATCTCTTTAACTATTTTTTGTATGTTTTCGTTGTTTGCAGGACTACACCCCTTTTTCAGTCCAAACTCAGTTACTACAAAGTGTTCTGATACATCTATTGATTTTTCATCAAAATTCTTCTTTGCACATTTTAAAGGACATCCATCTACAACAACTATTTTGTCCGCTCCTTCGGCTGATTTGACTATTCCACTAACATTTCCACCGATTCCTGCAAGACACCCCATCGCTGCCAGTTCTTTTTTATTTATCTCTCTTGTTGCAACATCAGCTATTTGTCCAACATCAGCTGCACCAGAGCAGCTATATATCTGTACATTACATTCACTTCCACAAGCACATTTAACCATTAAGATTCTCCAATTAATTTAAAATTTTTTTTATTTCTTCTACATTCAGGACTTTTCCTGCTGCTTTTACTTCACCATCAATTGCAAGAGCTGGTGTCATCATAACTCCAAATTCCATTATCTTATCAAGCTGTTCAATCTTTTCGAACTCAACTTCCATATCAAGTTCCTTTGCTGCAATCTGAACATTTTCCATTAATTTTTTACATTTTTGACACCCGGTTCCTAAGATCTGTAATTTTTTCATAATAACCTCCATATTTTATTTAATTCTCAATTCTTCATTGTAAATTCTAAATTAGTTCTAAGTTTTTACTGTTTACCGTTTTACCGTTTACGGTCTTAATAAAATGTCCCAAATATCATTCCGGCTATTGTTGCCATAACAACGACTAAAGATACAAAAACTATGGTCTTTTTATTACCAAGTACTCCTCTTATTACAAGCATATTAGGAAGACTAAGTGCTGGCCCTGCAAGAAGCAGAGCAAGAGCTGGACCTTTTCCCATACCGTTTCCAATAAGACCCTGAAGTATAGGTACTTCTGTTAAAGTAGCAAAGTACATAAAAGCACCAACAAATGAAGCGAAGAAATTTGCCCAAAGCGAATTTCCACCCACCATACTTGCAACCCAATGTGATGGAATCAAACCTTAATGACCTACTCTTCCAAGAAGTGCTCCTGCAACAAGCACACCAAAAAGAAGCAGCGGAAGTATCTGTTTAGCAAACTCCCATGAAGAATCAAACCATTCTCTACCTTCTCCATCATTTGTAAAAAGAAGAATTGAAAGACCTATTGAACCCACAGTAAAGACCACAAGTGGATTTTCAGGATAAAAATACCAGCTTGCCACAACCGGTATAGAAGTTATTACCATCTTTACAAGTTTTATCTTAAACCATATCACAAGAATAATACTCATAAGAATAGCTGATATAGAAGTGAGCATCCATTTCATATTATATATATTTGCCCAGAGACCAGTCGCATCCTGTGGCTTACCAAAGTTAGCAAAAACAAGTATTGCTACCATAGAAACAAAGTATAATGCGGTCTGATAAAGCGGTCTGCCTTCCTCTTCAGTTGCTACAAACATACCATTTCTTTTCTTTTCATCCTCATCATCTTTGAAAATTAAATGCATCAGTAAACCAATTATAACAGCAAATATTATTGCACCTACAGCTCTTGCTATACCCAGTTCAGGACCTAAGATCCTTGCGGTCATTACAATCGCTAGAATATTTATAGCCGGACCAGAATATAAAAAACTCGTAGCAGGTCCAAGCCCTGCTCCCATTCTGTATATTCCTGAAAACAAGGGAAGAACAGTACATGAACAAACCGCCAGTATAGTACCTGATACCGATGCTACACCATAAGCCAAAGCTTTATTCGCCTTCGGACCCAGATACTTCATAACCGCACTTTGACTGACAAAGACACCAATTGCACCAGCAATAAAAAAAGCAGGAACAAGACAAAGCAGTACATGTTCTCTTGCATACCATTTTGCAAGATGGAAAGCTTCTAAAATCGCATTATCAAATCGCTTCATCCCTACCGGCAAATAATAAGTAATCAAAAAGACTACGATTATAAGCATCAGTTTTTTCCATTCATTTTTCCATTCCATACAATGCCTCCATCAATTTATTAAATTTTTCTGTTTCTCGATATTATTTATGATCACTCTTTCAACACATGATATAAAATCAAGAATGCAGGGAACTTCCAGTCTATAAAACACTTGTTTGCCTTTTTTTTCGGAGGTTATTATTCCTGCTTTTTTTAATGTATTTAGATGTCGGGAAACTGTAGAAAAATCAAGGTCAATATCTTTAACAAGATCACACACACAGGTCTTTTTTATTTTCAATCGTTCAACGATATATAATCTGGCAGGATTTCCAAGAGCTTTTAATATCGCAGCCTTTTCCTCAAGAAGAGATTTTTGCTTGTTATCCATATACTATTTCCTTTTCTGTTTAATTATTTGTACATTTGCAATAATATACAAATAATTAAATCTTGTCAAACCTCTCGAGAAAAATAAGTTCTTCGGTGTCGGTGCTTAACATGTCAAATTGGGTGTCGGTGTTGTAAGTTTTACATTTTTGAAAAGATTATGATTAAAAATCTTTAATAACTAGGGATTTAAAAGAAAACTGATTTTCCTTATATGTTATTTGTAGACCTGACCCCGTTTTTTAAAAAAGTAATAGCTTCTATACGATATTTTTTACAAAATCTTAAAAAATCTATAAATCTTAACTGTCCAAGAAAGCTGAA
>PKTG01000065.1 GCA_002869225.1 Candidatus Muiribacterium halophilum
AATTGTTATTGATTCTACCGATCATTGAAATCACCTCCCTGTTTTCTTTAACTGCATAAACATCCATGTTTTTTGTAACTTAAAACCTTTTCTTCTATATTATTATTATAACATTATTTTTGCACTCATGTCAATTTTCCCAGATTCAATAGAATCGAGGGATTTGGATTTATGGGTTTGCGGTTTGGGGTTTGGGTTGGTCTTGATTTTCTCAAAAACAAAAATCCTGTTTAATCCAAATTCGGAAGAAAAAGAAAAATTACATTGAAATAAGGAATTAATTCTAAAAAGGGAAAACATTTGTCAGTGGGTGGAGTTGGGAGTTGAGGATTGATTTAAAATTTTTTAATAGTAGAAATATTAATCGTGGGTGATACAAAGATTTAAATATAAGATTTTCATTAATACCTTTAAGAGAGTATATTTAGAATAATAGATTATGCAGAATTCGATTATTAGAGAAGTGAAAACTGAAGCAGGACTAGCAACGCTAATTCAATGAAGTTTGAGCTTTTATGATAATTGAAGACAATTAATATATGTTCGAAAAATGCTCTATTAAAGGTACCAGCAGGACCCGCAATATAAAAAATGATATTAAAAAATTGTCTCGTAGCTCAAGACTCTTTTTTTCTTTTTCTGTAGATCTTCTCGTGTCTCTCTTTTAGCTTCTTCTCAAACCCTCGACTACCTGGCTGATACCAGGACTGCCCCTTAAGATCATCAGGAAGATGTTGCTGAAAAGCCATACCACCTTCGAAATCATGATCATATTTATAACCCTCAGAATATCCGAGTTCTTTCATCACTGATGTAGGTGCGTTTCTCATTGATAGAGGAATAGGAAGATCTCCCCTTTCTTTTGCCAGTTTTTTCATAGTCTTTGAGAATATATAGGAAGAGTTGCTTTTAGGAGCAAGTGCAAGATAAACCGCTAGTGAAACAAGTGCAGTATCGGCTTCAGGCATTCCAAGAAATCTTATGGTCTCTAAAGTCGATATTGCCAAAGTCAAAGCATGCGGATCAGCAAGACCAATATCTTCAGATGCAAACCTTACCATCCTACGGACTATATAAAGAGGGTCTTCTCCACCTTCAAGCATTCTCATCATATAATACACTGCTGCATCCGGATCTGATCCACGCAGTGATTTATGAAGCGCTGAGATAAGATCATAATGATAATCGCCATTTCTGTCATATTTTACATTTATCTCACCTGAAAGTATCTTTTGAAGTTCTTCTTTTACAACTGTGAATGTTCCTTTTTTTAGAAATATCTCTAAAGTGTTCAAAACTTTTCTGGCATCACCATTTGCATATTCTGCTATTAATCTATCCGAATCATCTTCGTAGGAAAATCCAAACTTATCTTTTGCTTTCTGAAGTATTTCTAGAAGATCTTCTTTGGAAAGTGGTTGGAATTTTATCACCTTAAGTCTGGAAAGCAATGCATTGTTAAGAGAAAAAGAAGGATTTTCAGTTGTTGCTCCGATTATTATTATAGTGCCTTTTTCAACATGAGGTAAAAATGCATCCTGCTGAGCTTTATTGAATCTATGTATCTCATCAATGAAAAGAATAGTCGGAGTATGGAACATCTCAAACTCTTCATCAGCTTTTGCGATGAGTTTTCTTACTTCTGGTATTCCCATTATAACAGCAGATATCTCTATAAATGGAAGTTTAAACACTTTGGAAAAAATTCTTGCCAGTGTGGTCTTGCCACAACCTGGTGGTCCCCAAAAAACCATAGATACTGGTATCTTGGAGTTTAGAACATCCCAAAGTATCTTTTCCTTATCAAGCAGATGTCTTTGACCAAAAAAATCTTCAATAGAAGAAGGTCGAAGCTCCTGAGCTAAAGGATGCTTCATTCTATTACTACCATCACCTGACCTTTTTCAACATTATCATTTTCATCAACAAGAATCTGTTTTACAACACCACTTCTAGGTGCTGCTATCTCATTTTCCATCTTCATCGCTTCAAGAAGTAGGACAAGATCTCCCTCATTGACCTGATCTCCAGTCTTTACCATGAGGTTTATGACCTTTCCAGGTATTAGCGCGACTATCTTTCCGCTTTTAACTCTTGCTTCCTGCTTCACAATAAATCTGTCTCTACCCACACGGGTGAACTGTACAGGATATTTTTGACCATCAATGACTATGTTTTCCGGTATTCCGTCAGGCCCTTTTTCGATCTCAACATCATAATATTTATTATCAATAAATACCGATCTGATATTTCCATGTCTATCAAAGTTAACAAACTCAACATTATGTTCCTTTCCGTTTACTTTGACTTCATTAGAAAAGTTAAGGTCTGCATTTTCCTTTAAATAGACTTTAAATTTATCTCTATTATCGATTATCATCTTATAATTCATAAGATCACTCCCACTTTTTGAGTATTTTTGTTCTTCCAAGAACAGTCCAAGGACTGTACTGTTTTCTTTCCATATTCATCCTAGGAAGAAGGTTTTTCTTCTGGTTTTCATTATGGAAACTAAGACACGATATTATTTAAGCTACATAACCTTTTTCTCTGACTTTTTTAAATCTTCTTTCTCTCATTATGTGAGTTATAAAATCAGACACTATCTTTCCAGATTCGAAAAGTTTTGTATTAACAACATTGTAGATAAATGGCAAAGTAGACGGTATTCCACTTATCTTCGTTCCTTCAAGGACCCATCTTATCTTGTTTATCATCTCGTTTCTATGTAATGCTTTAACTAGTATTCTTGCTACTTGAGAATCATAATAAGAGGATACTTCGTCTCCGTTAAAATAATCAAATTCAACTCTTACATCTTTTCCACCAGGTATTATAAGATTCTCTATTACACCGGTTGACGGTTTGAATCTGTTGAAATAATCCTCTGAATGGATTCTACACTCAAAAGCATTTCCTTTTATCTTATCAAGAGCAATTTCTTCAACCTGCATTTTATTTCCTGCACTAATATTTATCTGTTCTTTGATAAGATTGAAACCGGTAAGCATCTCAAGAACAGTGTAAGAAACAGGCAATCTTGAGTTAAATTCTAGAAAATAGATCTTTTTACCATCCACAAGAAACTCAAATGTTCCCATATTTGATATTTCTAATTTTTTCGCTAGTTTTTTTGCATAATCCATTATTTTCTTTCTGATCTTGAGATCAATATATTCGGCTGGACATTCAGATATTATTTTCTGGAATTTTCTCCTTAGAGATGAATCTATAGTAGGAAGACATTTGTAATCTTTTCCATTACCTACTACACAAACTTCTATAAGGTATGCCTTCTTAATATACTCTTCAGCATAAATACTTTTATCTCCATAAATAAATTCAGCTTCCTTTAAAGCCATCTTGTAAATCTTTTCTTTTTCAGAATTATTTTCTACATAATGCATTCCTCTTCCTGCAAAACCAAAAATAGGTTTTATTAAAAAAGGAGGTTTCATCGAATCAAGGTCTTCAAGAGATTCTATTACCTTTCCTTCAACAACAGGTATTTTAAGTTCTTTTGCTATCTCTTTTGTCCTTACTTTATCCATAAACTCTATAAGCTTATCAGGTTCTTCTCCGATAACTGTAATACCAAGTTCTTTGCATTCAGACATAAACTCTCTGCTCTGAGCAAGAAAACCAAAACCCGGATGTATAGCATCCACTTTTTCTTCCTGAGCAATTTGCAAGATTCTATCTTTTCGAGTGTAATCTTCCTGATACTTGGCTTTTCCAAGAAAATAAGCTTTATCTGCATATCTTACATGTATAGATTCTTTATCAACATCAGAGAAGACAGTTACAGTATCTATTCCAATCTCTCTACATGCACGAATTATATTTACAGCGATGTTTCCTCTATTTGCTATTAGGATCTTTTTAAACATATTATTCCTCCTATTATAGTGGTAGATTATCGTGTTTCTTAGCTGGTAGAGTCTCTCTTTTATTAATAAGAGAATCAAGTGCCACTATAAGTCTAGGTCTGGTCTCTTTTGGAACTATAATGTCATCCAGATATCCCAGTGTTGCTGGCATATACGGATTTGCAAATTTTTCCTTATAGTTATCTATGAGTTCCTGCCTTTTTGCCTCAGAATCTTCAGCTGCACCAAGTTCTTTTCTAAATATAATATTTATTGCTCCCTGCGGTCCCATAACAGCTACTTCACCAGATGGCCATGCAAGATTTACATCTGCTCCAAGATGCTTAGAACACATAACGATGTATGCTCCACCGTATGCTTTCCTTGTTATAACTGTAAGCTTAGGTACTGTAGCTTCACTATAAGCATAAAGCATCTTTGCTCCATGTTTTATGATTCCAGCATGTTCCTGGTCTTTTCCTGGTAAGAATCCAGGAGTATCAACCATAGTAAGAAGTGGAATATTAAAAGAATCACAGAATCTAATAAATCTTGCACCTTTCATACTTGCGTTAACATCAAGCGTACCTGCAAGATGCTGTGGATTATTTGCAACAATACCAACAGTTCTTCCACCAAGTCGTGCGAAACCTATAATGATGTTTTCAGCATATCCACCCTGAATCTCAAGAAAATCTTCATTATCCACTAAAAGTTTTATTACTTTTTTCATTGAATATGGCTTGTTTGGATTTTCAGGAATAATTGTATTTAGTTCTTCTTCCATTCTATTAGGATCATCACCACTATCAACATAAGGTGGTGTTTCCATATTATTTGATGGGATAAACGATAAAAGTTTTCTTATACCTTCTATACATTCTTCGTCAGTAGGATAAGTAAAATGACATACACCACTTTTTTCCATATGAGCAGATGCACCACCAAGCTCCTCTTTTGTAACATCTTCGTTTGTCACCGTCTTGATTACCTGAGGTCCTGTAATAAACATATTTGAAGTATTTTCGACCATATAAATAAAGTCCATTATTCCTGGTGAATAAACAGCTCCGCCAGCACAAGGACCCATTATTGCAGCTATCTGAGGAACCAC
>PKTG01000041.1 GCA_002869225.1 Candidatus Muiribacterium halophilum
ATTTAGTCAATGTAATTATATATTCTAATAGATCTCCTATTGTGATTCCCGAAAAAATAATAAACTAAAAATAAAAAACAGGAGGTTCCGTATGAAAAATCTCAGAAGAGTTTTTTCTATTACGGTTGTTTTGGCTTTCCTCGTATTCCTTGGATGCGGTGGGGGTGGCAGCTTGGAGGTAACTCCAACTGATATCGCAGGAAATTCAAACGATCAATCAACAAATTCAATAACAGATGAGCAGAAAGAATTATTTGCTCAGGCAGTACCAAGTATTTCTTTCGTAGAAAGTGATATTCGATCTCAGTTTAATATCGAAGATCTTCCTGATTTAGAATCAGCTCCAAGCAGAAAAGCAGCAATTAACGCTACAGATGGTAATTATTTTTGTTTTACTGTTAATCCAAACTATACTAGTGATTATGATAGTGTTAACGATTATGATATTCTAAAGTTTGACTTTGTTATGCAATGGCTTGACAAACCTTATGGAGATCCAAGTGCGAGAGTTATTCAGGGAAGGCAATATATTGGAACTATTACTTACAGACTTTATTATGATGAAAATTATGATTATACTTTTGTACCTGCAGCTTTAGTTGGTGCTAATCCTGCTGTTGAGTACAAAACACCTGATACTTATGTATATGGTTATGTGTATGATCCAATTGTACCATTTAGGATTGAAGGTGCAGATGTAATCGTTTCAATGGCTGGATATCAGTATGGTGTTGTTAAGACAGATAGTAAAGGTTATTTTGCCATTCCTGTCTTTACAACGGATACTTATGAAAATTATGTTGTCTCAGTAATGAGAGATGGATTTGAAGTTTATTCTAAATCCTTTAATAATATCGAATCTCATCTTAATTTAGGAACAATCTATTTAAATCCTAAACCTATTATTGGAAACACAGTAAAAGGTCGTGCAAGAATTGATGGTTCATATGCTACCGGAGCTACATTATATCTTTGTGAATATGATCCTGCAATTTATGATGTAGAGCAAGGGTTAACTCCTATAGTTGCTCAAGCAGTTTTATCTGATGAAAATGGGTATTTTACAATCACTAATGTGCCGCCTGGAGAATATGGTCTTTGTATAATGGTAAATGGTTATATAACATATTCAGATTATATTGATTTAACTTCATACCCTGAAAATGGTGAAACTATAGATGTCGGTGATGTTTATGGTTATGCTCAAGATCCAACAGATATAGAATATTAAGGAGGTGATTTGAATGAATAACAAATCATACAGAATTTTAGGACTTTTTTTACTTATAGTTTCATCAATCACCTTCATTAACTGTGGTGGTGGCGGATCACTTGAGACTGTTTCCAATATTTCTACTGATCAAAACATTTCGATCGAGGATGTTGCTTTAACAAAAACTCAAGTTACAAACGATATAATGCTTTATGCAGATAAAAAATATGAAGAATTAGTTCCTTCTAATGATGAAGATACTCTTCAGAATCTAGCTCCAAGAAAATCAGATGGTAAATATCTATATGATTATATGTTTATTGTTGATGAAAAGTATTCAGGTTTAGCAGAAAATGACTCAAGTTCAATAACTTATGATTTTATATTTTACTTTCTTGATGGTAAAACTGGTGATATAGTTTATGATATTTCAGGTGATATCACTTATAAATTTGTTTGGAGTGGTGGAAAATGGGTTCCAAAAGAAAGTACCACTTTAGACCCAAATCCAAAAGTAAATACTGTGAAAAATAATATTACCGTAACTGGTACTGTAATGGCTGGTGTAATTGTTCAGCCGATTGCTAATGCACAGATATTTTTTACTTCAGCAAATCATGGAAACAGACCTGTTCAAACAAATGATCAGGGTAAATTTTCTGCGATCTTATTTAATGATCCCACTTCTGTTTTTTATTATACTGTAACAGCTCCTGGATTTGAATCTCTTGCTGGAACCATAGAGATCGCATCTACTAAATTAAATTTTGGTACTGTTACATTATTTCCAGATGTTTCAGAAAATTATGCTGACTATCCAATTGAAGGTTATGTGAAAGATTCAACTGGAACAACTGGAATAGAAGGTGCTCAGGTGTTTTTAAGAGATATAAACACTGGTGAACCGGTTGCTCATACAGGTTCAGCTTTAACCGATGCTACAGGTTATTTTGAATTAAAAAATGTACCTAGGGATTGGTATAAGGAATTTATACTATATGCGATCAAACCAGGTGTTTGTGAAGCAGTTTGTGAATATCCTACATATGCTGGTGGGTATGAAATTATTTATTTAAATGCTGAAACCACACTTGATATTACCAATACATCATCTACATCAATAGCTCTTGCTTGGGATGCTGCAAAGAATCTTGATGGCACATCCTTTTCTGGTAATTATTATATTTATGCTGGTGATACACTTATTGGTAATGTTTCAGCAGCAACTCTTACATATAATTTCAATCCTGTAACACTTGGTCTTTCATCAGATAAAACACATTTTATTAAAGTAATTGCAAAAGACTTTAGTGGAAATATTGTTGGAAAACCTCAAACAGGTTTTGTTCAACCAATAAAAGGTCAATCAAGTTGGACTGTTATGATCTATGCAATGGGTGATAATAATCTATCAGCTTATGGTACAGGTTATACTTATGGAACATATTATTCAATGGGTGACATAAATGAACTTGAACAAATTCCTGATAATGCTCAGATTAACTATCTTTTTGAGATGGATACATATGGTTATGAAGGTTCGAAAAGATATAAGATACAGTATGATGGAGATTCTGCTGAAGTCACATCTCCAATTATAGCTAATTTTGATGAACTTAACTCTGTAGATGTTAATCATGCACAGAGTTTCTTTGAATGGGGTATTGAAAAGTATCCTGCAGATCATTATGTTGTCATGCTTTGGAACCATGGTGGTGGATGGAGAGGAGGGGAATCTATTACTGAATCTCCGCTTGCTTCTCCTAGAAGATCAATAGGTGAGGATGTTTATCATCCAGGCGAGACAATAACTAACTCTCAAGTTGGTACTATGATGGCTGCACTTAAGGCTAAGGCCGGTAAAAATATGGATATTCTTATGTATGATGCATGTATTATGCAGTGTGCTGAAACTGTTTATGAAGTTGCACCTTCAGTTGATTTTCAGATTGCTTCACAGCAGAATATGTATGGTGATTCATGGAATATGAAAGATATATTTACTTATCTTAGTGCCAATCCAACTGCTACAGCTGTAGCCGTCTCATCAAATATAGTTTCAGCTCAGTGTGATACTTTAGTTAGAACGGTATCTTCAGTTAGCACTACAGGTTTAACAAATGCGATGGGTGTTATAAGCAGTTTTGCATCTTCTATGGCTTCATGGCTTGCTGATCCGGCTACTCAGGCAGATGCAAAAACATGTATTAACTGGGCATGGTATTATACATCTAAGTTCAATAATGATGATGCAAACAGAGACCTTTTTGAGTTCTGTCAGAATGTGATTGATCAGGGTGCATCAACAGCAGTAGAAACAGCAGCACAAGCTGTAATTGATGCAAAAGCTAGTATAGTGATTCAAAATGCAGTTGAGACTAGTACTGATCCAAATGCAACCGGACTTAGTATATATATGCCAAATCCAACAACTTATGATTGGTTCTGGGTTGGAGATACTCCAAGAGTAAATCCAGCAGATGGTGTTACAACTTACACTTGGAGTGGTGCTGTATATTCAGGAACTGCATTTGCTCAGGCAAGTACTTGGGATAATTTTATGGATGCATGGTTTGATGCAAATCATCCTGGCTGGGATATAGCTAGTTGGGTTCCTACTCCTTAATTAAGGAGATTTATTTGTTGAAAATAATAACAAAGAGGGGTGCTCGTTTGAGTACCCCCCTTTTTTTTTACAAAAAACTAAAATTGGATTTAATTTATTATGCTTATATGTCGTAACATATATATGAAAAAAAACATTTTATTTTTAATTAGTCTATTATTTATTTATTTATTTATAGTTTCTTGTGGCGGTAGTGCAGAAGTTCTTGAAAAAACAACAACAGAAACTCTTACATCCTTACCAGTTGAAGCTGTTTACAAGCTTTCAGGAAACATAATCAAGACAATCAATAAAGTAAGCACATCTGATCAGTATATTCTTAATGTTAATAAGAAAGAAACTATAACCATTGATGGCGATACTGCCAAAGTCAGTTTTTCTTTCATACTATTATTAAAAGAAACAACATCAATTGATTCAAAAATATCAGAGGATAAAAGTGGAGTAATTGTATATCCTTTTTATTGGGATATTCCATCTGGGTCATGGAAACAGCAAAATGATCCATATATCGATTTGAAAAAAAATGATTTTGTTGAAATAAAAGGGATAATAAACGATTATGAGACAAATCAGCCAATATCAGGTGCAAGAATTTATCCAATTAATAATAAATTTGATACCGGTTTTTTAGTATCAAATACAAATGGGTATTTCAGAGATTTTATTTTTAAGGATGATAATACAACATATGATTTTTTGATAACAGCTCCTGGATATGAAGAAAATCGTTTGACAACAAGTTATGATGTATCTAAAAAAACAAGTGTTGATCTGGGTATAATCAAATTAAAACCATCAGGTATTGGAATTTCAGGAACTTCTATTTCCGGCACTGTAAAACAGGACTCTATTCCTGTTTCAGATGCAAAAGTGTATCTTGCAAGTACTGTCAGCGGAAATGAACTTTCACAGTATTCCAAGATACTTACTGGATCAAATGGTGATTTTCTTTTTACAGGTTTATCTAGCGGAGATTATTATCTTGTTGTCGAAAAAGACTCAAAGAAAAAAATAACAGAATTTTCAATAACATCTGAAAATACCGGAAAAAACATCACTATAGATATAATACTTTCAAACGAAGAATTATTAATAACAACAGATAATGTGCAGAGTCAGCAGGCAACAATTAGTTGGAATTTACAAGCAGGATTATTGGTTTTTGATATTTATGTAAATGGGGAACTGATTGAAGAGGACTATAACTCAAACTCTATTGAACTTACCGGGCTTTCAGATGTTATTGTAAATAAAGTAGATGTAATTGCCAAAGATCTATCTGGAAATAAGATAACCGAAGCTTCGATTTTTATTATAACAGCTGCAAGTCAATCAAAATGGACAATGCTTGTATATATGGCCGCTGATAATAATCTTTCAGATCTTGCATATNNNCAGATTGATGATGCTACAAATAATGGTACAAAAAGATATTTGATAAACAAAGATTCCGATGAGACAACTCTTTCTTCACCTGTTATAGAGACAATATCTGAAAATGATAGTTCAGATTCAGTTGCAATGAAGGAATTTTTTGAATGGGGAATAGAGAATTATCCATCAAATAATATTATTCTTGTAGTATGGGATCATGGTACAGGATGGAGAAATGCGCCTGTCAGAAAAGCCATTGCTTTTGATGATACTTCCTCAAACAGCATGACTATATCGGAGCTGTCTAATGTAATGTCTGATATAAGCACTTCAATTGGTAAAAAAATTGATATCCTGGCACTTGATGCCTGTCTTATGCAAAATATGGAACTTTTATTTGAAATTTACAATTCAACAGATCTTCTCATAGGTTCATCAGAGACCTCACCAGGTAATGGATTCCCCTATGATAGAATAGCAAAGTTTATTAATGATAATAATGGAGAATCAACTCCACTGGAAGTTGCTGAAAATTTTACTCAGTCATTTTTAGATGAGTATCAAGGAAATGATTTTGGTACAATATCTGTTCTTGATACATCAACCTATCTTAATATAAAGCAGGCATTTGAAGATTTCTGTTTATCATTAATCGACTCAAAGGAATTTGATGCATACTACACTGCATGGAGTGAATCATTAAAATATGACAATGATAATTCCAATGTTGACCTTAAAGACTTTCTATTAAATTTAAATACAAATATAACAAATCTCGATCTTTCAAGTAAGATTTCCGATTTTTCAAACGCCCTAACAGATCTTATTAAATATAATGTTTATACTGGTATGCAGGGAAATCCAGGTGGAATATCATTGTTTGTACCTGATATTAAAAACAATGGTTGGTCAAATGAAAGACTTGAATATAAATCCCTTGAGATTGCTCAAAATAGTTCTTATGATGATTTTTTAGACACTTTTGAAGCTTATTATACCGGAGAAGCTCCTTCAACAAGAGATTGGACTATACTTGTATATATGGCTGGTGATAATGATCTTTCAAATCAGGCTGTTATAGATATTAACGAAATGGAAGAGGCTGACCTGGGAGATAATATATCTGTTATTGTTGAAGCAGATTTTGCTGATAATGATGGTTCAACAAGATATGAAATAAGTAATGATTCGGATTTTCAAACAATCAATTCGACCGTTCTAAGTACATCTACAGAAAAGTATAGTTCTGATCCACAGACAATAATTGATTTTTATAAATACGGTATTGATAATTATCCTGCTTCAAATTATATGCTTGTATTATGGGATCACGGAAGTGGATGGAGATATGCACCTGCTAGAAAAGCTATAGCTTTTGACGATACTTCTTCTTCAAATCTTTCACCTTCTGAACTTCAAACTGTTTTAACATCTATAAAATCCTACATAGGAAAAAAAGTTCCAATTTTTATGATGGATGCTTGTGTTATGCAGATGATAGAGGTTGTATACGAGATAAAGGATGATGTAGATTATATTTTAGCAGCGGAGGAAGGTACACCGACAAATGGTGCTCCTTATGATGAAGTGCTTGATTATATTATAGATAATAGTGGACAAAGTCCTGAGACCATATCCAGTGCAATCCCGCAGATATTTGTTGATTCTTATGACAATGGTTCACAAGGGACTTCAAAAGCACAATTTTCAAATGTAGATACGAGTCAGTTAGATTCATTTATGAATAACCTTGATACTTTTTCTGATGAACTTGAAGGAGTTATCACAAGCGAAAAGGATGATATTCTATGGGAACAGGGAAGCTCTTTGTCTTTATATCAGGATGATGCAAATATAGATATTAAAGATTTTGCTCAGAGAATTTATGATAGTGCGAATATTACATGAATAAATCTTAAAAGCTCAGCAAATACTTTAATAAATTCATTTTCTGATCTTGTTATAGCAAACTCTTATACCGGTTATGGACTGGTTAACCCATGTGGTGTATCGTTTTATTTTCCGTCAATGCAGGGAACGGATTATTCTCAAAATTATACAAAATATAATAATTTGAGTTTTGCTAGTGCGTCAAGATGGGATGATTTCTTATCTTCTTTCTATGATTCTTTTAATTCTTCACAGGAAAGTGATAAATGGACAATAGCAGTTTATATGGCTGCTGATTCAAATATTGAATTACCAGCTCTTGAAGATATTAATCAGATGGAGGAGGCAGATATACCATCAGATGTTAATGTTGTCGTTCAGTTTGATGGAAATGGTGATACTGGTCTTAAAAGATATAATATAGTAAAGGATCAGGATACAACAACTATAACTTCTCCAATTATTGTTGATGCTGCTGAAGTAGATTCAGGATCTTCACAATCACTTTCTGATTTTTTCTCATGGACAGTTGATAATTATCCTGCTGATAACTATATGTTAGTTGTTTGGGATCATGGAACAGGTTTTAGAGAAGCACCTTCAAGAAAAGCTATTTCGTTTGATGATACAAGCTCAAGTAGGATGACTATACCAGAACTTGGTACTGCATTGGATAGTATTTATACAAAACTTGGAAGAAAACTTGATATATTGATGTTAGATGCATCATTTATGCAATGTGCTGAACTTCTTTTTGAAGTTGGTGATGATGTATCTTATATATTAGGTACAGCTTATTCAACACCGACAAAATATGCTCCTTATAAAGAGATAATCAACGCTATGACTGCTGATACTACTATTACTCCTGAAAACTATTCAAAAGCTATCCCGCCACTTTATATAGCATCCTATAGTGGTGGAACACAAGGTAGTGAGACTTGTCAGTATTCTGCTGTAGATACTTCGCAGCTAGCAAGTTTTGATACAGAGCTTACCTCTTTTTATGATCTGCTTATCCAAAATTTTGCTACTTATAGTATGGCATATTCATGGGCTTATACTTCAACGATTGATTATGATGTAGAATTTATGGATATAAGTTCCTATGCTACAAATATAAAATCACAGGTTAACAATTCATCTATTGATAATCAGGCAGATTCTTTAATAAGTGCTGTTGATTCACTTGTTGTGCAAAATAATCATACAGGATTTGGTTTTTATGTTACTTCAGGTATATATATATATATTCCTGATAATAATGGTGGTACATGGAACTCTACCAAGACTTATTATGATGGGTTGGCAATATCTACAGAAACTACCTGGAATAACTTTATAGATAATCTATAGATAACGTAAAGCGTAAAGGGTAATGCGTAAAGCGTAAAATATATGAATTGTGAGAAGTGAATGGTGAATAGGATAGAAACATGATATTTCGATAGAATCCGATGTTTCGAAAAAGCTTTTAAGTCGGAAAATCGTCAAGTCGAGATGTCGAAATTTTTTCCACTAACCACGAACTACAAACTACAAACCACATACTGGTTCCGAGAGGATAACTATGAAAAAAAGATTGATTTGTTTTACAGGAGCACCTTGTTCAGGTAAGACCGTTTCTATGAAACTTTTAGGGCATATGAAAGGTTATAGAAAACTTCATATTGTTCATGAAGCTCCTAGTTATCTTGTAAATAAAGGTGAAGGACTTCATACTTTTCCCACAACTCCTGAGGAAGCTGATACTTTTGATAGATTAATTTATACATCCCGTGTTTACAGCACAATGGAAGCAAGAAGAAGAGAAGAGGATATTATATTTTTTGATAGAGGAACCCTTGATGGATATGCTTATGTAGATGATTTTTGTGAAAAAATGGGTACTAATGTTGAAGATGAACTCGCAAGGTATGATGCAGTAGTTCTATTACAGACTCTTGCTTTTTCAGGTAAGTATGAACTTGATGGAAACAGATGGGAAACACCCGAGCAAGCTATTGAGATACATAAAAGACTTTTTAAAGTATATAGTCAGCATAAAAATTTCTTAATGGTATCAAGTGAATCTGATACAATAAGAAGAGTAGCACAGATACTTGAGTTTATATATACTATCTAGGAGAAATAATATGCCATTAAAGATAATATGCAGTAATTGCGGTGAAGTGCTTATTTCAAAATTTCTAAGAAAAGGTGATAGCATCTTCTGTCAGAAATGCGATAAGGATACTCTTATAGACGATAGAGCCGTTCAGATCAGCGAAGAGGAAGCTGATGCTATACTAATCGAAGAAAAGAAGCTTGAACAGCTTTCAGGAGAAGATCAGAGATTTGAATATAAATTTGTTGAACTTAAGATAGAACATAATTTTTTCTCAAATAATCTTCCTGGTGATTATACTAAGATAATCGATGATCATGCAAAAGAAGGTTGGCGATTTGTACAGTTGTTTCCTATAGAGTTTTCAGGATATCATCCAAGTGTATTTCAGCTTGTCTTTGAAAAAGAGTTAAATTAAAAATCGCATCCAATAGACAATCTTAAAAGAGTTGAATCTATATTATTTGTAAGTCCATTCGAGAATGAACTTCTTACATCAGGATAAACACTTCCTAGTATTCCAGCAGGATCTTTTAATGAAAGGTTAGAAATAGAAGATTCCAGTGAATATCTACTCATTATTCTTTTATTATAAACTAGCGAAATAACATCAGCTTTTGCCCCACCTGTTTCCTGAGACATATTTTCTATTATGAGTGCAATATCATTCTTTTCCAATTTAAGAAAAATATCGCTGACATTACCGTTAAATCCTAGATCCGGGTACATCTGATCCTTTATATTTGTTCCATAATAAAAATCATTTGAATCTATTATTGGAGCAAAGCCTTTTTCTCTCTGAGTGAATCTTGCAGTTCCTACTACACTTTGAATCTGTTTTTTCAGAGTGAGATCAAAAGCACTATAAGTCGTATCAAGCATACCGATAGAAGGAAGAGTATAATCATAATTATAAATTCCAATATCAAGTTGTGTATGAAATCCAGCAAGTTTTTTCTTCATACTAAAGACTATTGGAGAAGCAATATTGTCTTTTTGTCCGTTTGAGTTCATATCAATATCGTCTATATTGAAGTAAAAAAGCTCTATCCAATCCAAGGGACTGTATTTAAATCCAAAAGAGTTAATACCATTTGCAATAATAGATCCTCTGGCTTTTGGAAGGTTTGTAGCATCAATATCTTCCTGAAATAAATATAATGAATAATTGTCCTTTTTAAATATAGCACCGTTATTGGATGAATTTTTGAATAGTATTCCGTTTCCGGTATTTAGATTAAATCGACCTATTTTAAAGTCATCTATAAAAGGAATATTATTATTCGTATATACTAGGGTTTTAACAATAGGAGCATCTTCAACATTTGAGGTGTTTCTATCCAAGCCTTCTTCAAAGACAAACTAACCATGAATATCTTTTGAATTCACCTTATAGTCAACTTTTACTCTTGAAGTAGATTCATCTGGCCCTGCTGAAAAACTTGCCATATAAGTTTCCATCATAGCTTGAGCTTTTGTCTGATATATTTTCGATTTTTTTTCACTGTCTTTTGAGCTCCTGCTTTCTAATCTTTTCTCTCTACTTTCTACTTCCTGCTTCTTAGAAAGCGGTTGCAGCACATCATCCAAACCATAATTAGTTTTTACTTTTAAAGTGTTTATACCTAAAAACTCCAACTCTTCATGAAATTCGTCTATGAGTCTCATAACATTTATTAGCTCTTTATCAGTGAAACTTATAAGATCATTTGGAACTTGAAGTTCTTCAAAAAAAGACAATAGATCTTTTGCAAAATCTATTCTTGTTGCAGGCATTGAACCTTTAATTGGTGAATCCTCATCTATAAAAATATAACCCTTAGTCTCAAGTTCATGTACAGTAAAATATGGCCATGTATTAAAAGGTACCGAATCAAAAGCATCAGAATAAGCAAAAATATATATGAAATTTATTAAAATAATAATAAAAAAAAGTCTTTTCATCCAAAACTCCGTATTTTTTCTTTTATTTTCGGTAAATAAACAGATTAACTTGAAAAATTGAGAAAAAATTAGTCTAAGTTGACTTTTTCTTTAATGAGATAAAGTGGTCGGTTTTTGACTTCGATAAAAATCCTGCCTATATAAATACCTAAAACTCCCATATTTATAAACAAAAGACCGAAAAGAAAAAATATTGATACAATAAGACTAGTCCATCCTGTAATAGGAATGGAAAAATAAAAATATCTATAAATAAAATAAAAAGTCGCAAGAATAGAACAAAAAGCCATAAAAAAACCTAGTTTAATTGAAAGAATTAGGGGTTTATTCGAGTGAGCAATAATACTGGTACCACCTAAAGCTAGCAATCGCCGCCATGTGTATGATGTTTTACCTGAAAATCTGCTATTATGTTTAACATTCAATTCTTTTCTTGAAAATCCCATCCAGTTTACAAAAAGACCAAAATTTCTACCATGTTCTGGCATATCTAAAAAACCATCTATAACTTTTCTTGAATATATTCCGAAGTTAGCTGTTTTAGAGTTAAAATTAATACCCGTGAAATATGAGTAGACTAAATAAAAAAACTTTGATGTTATTTTCTTTAAAAAACTATCATTCCTAATCTCTCTTTTTGCAACAACAAGGTCATATCCTTTTGTTATTTCATTGTATAGATTGATTATTTCTTCTGGAGAGTCCTGAAGATCACAATCCATGACAACTGTATATTTACCAGATGAAAATTTTAATCCAGCTGTAATTGCATGATGTTGACCAAAATTTTTAGATAAAAATATTGCTTTTAAATTTTTTTCAGTTTTGCACAAAGTCTTAATTATTTCCTCGCTATTTTCAGGACAGTCATCGTTCACAAAAATTATTTCATATGATTCAAAAGATTTTAAATTTTCTTTTAATTTATTATATAATTCTTCTATACATGAAGAACATTTATAAACTGGTATAACAATACTTAATTCCATATATTACCTTTTCTTTTTTTTCTTTTATTGTATTATATAATAAAATGAAAAATAAAAAAAATTAAGGGATCTTGGGTTAATTTTATGAAAGAAAAATTAAGAAAAATCATCAACGGAATAAAAATAAAAAATGGTGATGAAGAAATTGAAATAATTAGAAATGAATCGCGATTATTGGAAGATCTAGGTCTTGATTCAATTGATCTAGCTGAACTTACCGTGAAAATTGAGAATGATTTTAGTATAGATGTTTTTGAAGATGGTATTGTAAGTACAATAGGCGAGATATTAGAAAGGTTGGAAAAATAACTTTTAGATGGAAAAATTCTTCTGGATAGATAAAAAAAGACTAAAAACCAAGACTTATAGTGAACTTTTAGAAGATTTAAGTAATAAAGACTATATTTTTAATGAAATAAATTTTGATGATCCTTATGAATTTTTTCTTGATATTATTTTTTCAATGATAAATGGTTTACAAATATTAATATCTAAAGAGAAGAATCCTATAAAAGATAAAAAAAGTATAAAAGTAAAAAAAAGAACTTTTTCCTCTTTAGAGGATGTTTTTATGAAAATCGAAGAAAATAAAAAAGATTTCAGATTATCAATGTTTACTTCAGGAACTACAGGAAAACCGAAGAAAATTTCACATAGTTTTAATACACTTGCAAGAAATTTAAAAAAATCTGATAGATTTAGTGATAATATCTGGGCTTTTGCTTATAAACCTACACATTTTGCTGGAATTCAGGTGTTTCTACAAGGTTTTTTTAATAAAAACTCGTTTATTTATATTTTTGATAGCAATAAAGAATCTATTCCAAGTATTTTATTAGAAAATAAAGTCAATAGTATTTCTGCAACACCTACCTTTTTTCGTTTTATACTTCCTTTTTTTAAAAAAGAAAATAGATATTTAAAAAATATCACTTTAGGTGGAGAAAGATCTGAAGAGCAGCTTATAAATAAAATTCATAACATTTTTCCTGACGCAAAGATCCGAAATATATATGCTTCAACAGAAGCAGGAACTCTTTTTAAAGCAGAAGGAGAAATATTTGAGATATCTGAAAATATTAAAGAAATGATTTTTTTTACTGAAGAAAACGAATTGGTGATCAGCAAAGACCTTCTCGGTGAATTTGGTTATGAAGATAAATGGTTTTTTACTGGAGATATTGTGGAAAAAATAGATGAAAATCATTTTCGATTTCTTCATCGAAAAAGCGATATTATTAATATAGGCGGTTATAATGTTTCTCCTCATAATATTGAAAAATATTTGAGAAAATTTGATGAAATTTTAGATGTTAGAGTCTATGGAAAAACGAATAAGTTGATAGGAAACCTATTGTGTGCTGAGATTAAAATAAGAGATAAAAGAATGAAAGATGATATTGAAAAAGATATATATGTTAAAATGAATAGAGACTTTGAAAAATATGAAATTCCAAGATTAATTTCATTTGTTGATGAAATAAAAAAGACAGACACAGGTAAAAAGGTGAGATAATGTATTATATTATTGTAACAGGAGATTCTGGTTCACTAGGCAGTAAGATTGCTGAAAAAATTTTATCAAATACTAAATTTGGTGTTATAGGCCTTAGCAGATCATGGAAAGATAAAGAGGTTGAAAAAGGGAAATATTTAAAATTTTATGCTGATTTGTCCCACCCTGAGAGTATTAAAGATCTGTTCTTGAATAAATTCAGAAAAAATAATTTAAAAATATACGGTTTGATAAATAATTCCGCTTATGCGTATGATGACTTGATAACAAATGCAAATATAAAAAAATTGTCAAAGATGTACTATATAAATGTTCTTTCACCAATGATTTTAATTAAATATGCGATTCGTGATATGCTTCTTAATTCTACAAAAGGTTCAATTGTAAATATTTCTTCAATAAGTACAGGAACAGGATATAAAGGTCTGTCTATGTATGCTTCTACCAAAGGTGCTCTTGAATCTCTTGAAAACAATGTTGCAAGAGAATGGGGTGTTAAAGGAATAAGATGTAACACTGTTGCTCCTGGGTTTATGAAGACTAAAATGACAAAAGATATTGATGAAAAAGATCAGAAAAAAATATTTAAAAGAAACTGTCTTAGAAAAGAGATAGAAATTGATTATGTTGCAGAGACAGTAGTATTTCTTGTTTCTGAAAAATCCTCTTCTATAACTGGTCAAACAATAAGAGTAGATAACGGTGTTATATGATAAAAAAAGATTCTAAAATATTTTTAGATAAAGAAAACTTTATTGTTTTCAGATTGACTCCATGGGATTCGAAAGTCTTTTGGTTTAATACATTAGAGATTCTTGATATAGAATATAATAATGAAGACAATTTAAACCTGTTACTGATAAAAGCTGATGAATTTTTTGAAAATAAAAATATTAAGTTGGTGTATTGTAGAATTTCTACTGAAGATGTTTTTTTAAAGAAATGTCTAATAAATAAAAATTATATTTTAACTGAGTTAACTTATGATATTGTCAATGCAGAAATTCAAGAGACTGATTTTATTTCTATTTTTCAAAAAAAAATCGATGTTTTATTACCAACCGAAGAAGATTTTATCCAAATCAAAGATATTGCTAAAACTGTATTTAAGTTTGGAAGGTTTCATGAAGATCCATTTATTGATAATGATAAAGCGAATATGAGATATTATAACTGGATAGATGATCTTAAAAAACAGGGAAAAACTTTTTTGGTATGTAAGAACAAAGATATTTCTTCTGGATTTATATCATTCTTAAAAGAAGAAGATGAAGTTGAATTGATTTTAGGTGGAATGAAAGATAAATATAGGTTTAATGCATGTTTTTTCTGGAGTTCTTTTCTTGAAAGATTGAAGGAGCAAGGTGTGAGTAAGGTCAGTACAAGAATATCGTCCTCAAATATTGCAATATTAAACCTTTATATAAGGCTTGGTTTTAAAATAAAAAAAAGTTGGCTTGGGTTTCATAAACATATATAAAAGTGAGAGAATATATGATAAAAGCAACTGGTTTTAATAGTTCTATGCATGTTGATGAACAGGATTTATTAGAAACAAATAAAAATTGTGTTTTTTGTTGTAGTAAAGATTTAAAAAAACTTTTTAATGTACAAAAAAAACCTGCTATTATGCTTGTTAAATGCAAACGATGTAAAGCTGTTAGCGTAGATAGGTTTCCAAAAGATGGTCTTTTAAAAGATTATTATGAATCTTATTATTCAGTGAATAAAACCGGTGTAACTTTTTCAGATATAGAAAGATTTTCAGCTGTGATATTTGATGGTGTTAGAAATTTATCTAAAAAAAGAATGAAAATCTTAGATTTTGGTGGTGGTAGTGGGTCTATTGCAATTAATATTGCCAGATCAATGTTGAAAGAAAAAAAAGCTAATAGTGTTGAAATTACAATAGTCGATTATAATTCTTTTTCTATAGAGGATATTGGAAATATTGAAGTAAATTGGGTAGATACTCTTGAAAAAGTAAATGAAAAAAGATTTGATCTTGTTATTGCAAGTGCAATTGTGGAGCATATACCCCGTGGAGATAGTGTAAGAAAGCTTTTAAGACTAGTAGATAAAGGTGGTATTGTTTACTTTAGGACTCCATTTGTGGTTCCAATAATACGACTTTTTAAGTTATTTAAAATTAATATTGATTTCACATTTCCGGGGCATTTACATGATTTGGGTAAAGATTTTTGGGAAAACATATTAGATATATATCAGATAGAGAATTTCAAAATCTTAAGTTACTCAGCATCTCCAGTTGAAAGTAATTTTAAAACATCTTTTATAAGAACCTTTGCAGCACATTTATTTAAATTTCCATCGAGATTTTTTAATTTTTATGACTTAGTGGGTGGCTGGCAGATATTTTTCAAAAAAATTGATTAAATTTTCTTTTCAATAATGATAAAAAGACTTGCTCCAAAAGGTAAAGTTGTATTCTTAAGAATATTAAACTCTATTTTTGATAATAAAAAAAAGAAAAAATTTGCTATTTGATTAATTTTTAAGCCGTCCTGATTTTTAAGAGCTTTTCTAATATAGATAATTGGTAGTAAAAAAGAAAAGAAGTAAGTTGAATAAACAACTTTAAATCCATTGTTTTTTAGTTTTCTTGTAAACTGAGTTTTTGAATACCGTCTTTTATGGCCGGAATTTTTATCAATATCACTAAAAAGAAAATTATATGAAGGTACTGAAATAAATATAAGACCATTTTTCTTAAGACAAGATTTGATTTCGTTTAGAAAATTCAGGTCATCTTTAATATGCTCAATTACATCAAACAATAGCACAGCATCAAAGTTTTTTGAAAAAGGCAGTTTGTTTTTACTATCAATTTGAATACAGTTTTTTCTTAGTTTTTCAGGAGCGTTTTTTAAAATATCATGAAAAATATCACAACAACATAGATTTTTGCTTATATTATTTTTAATTAAATCACAAGAGATATCAAAACTTCCTGGTCCAACTTCAAGGATATTTGAAGGAGTTTTTAAAAATTGTTTTATAAAAAATAAAAGTAGTTTTTTTCTGCTTTGGAACCAGAAATGTTTTTTTTCTATATTCTTAATCTTTTTTGAAAAAATCGGATCATAATCTTCCATACTTGATTATATCATAAAAATAATATTACAATTACATAAGTCGATAAAAAGGATAGTATTAAGCAAATGACAAAAATAAAAAAAATATTCAAGATAATGAATTGCCAAAAATGCAAGAGTTCAATAGATAAAAATTTTTTTTGCAAAAAATGTAATAAAAATTATTTAAAGAATAATAAGATTGATTTTCGATTGAATGAAAAAAAAATCACTGATTCTTTTGATAAAAAGAAATTTTTTATAAAGAAATATCCGCGATTATATACTTTATTAGTTAAGCTTTTCTCAAATGTGTTGATTGATAATAATCTGGAAAAATTTATCAAAAAAAATATTTCTAAAAATATGATTTCAGTTAATTTCGGAAGTGGAAATTTTAAAATCAGGAAAGATATTATTAATTTAGATGTGATCGATTATCAGAATACAGATGTTTTATATGATGGAGATGAATTACCTTTTAAGGATAGTTCGGTTGATTTTTTATTTAATATTGCTGTATTAGAACATGTATCAAATCCTTTTGAGGTAATTAATGAGTTTCATAGAATCTTATCTTAAGATGGTATACTGTATTGTGTTATTCCTTTTATTTTTCCTTATCATGCATCGCCTGAGGATTATACAAGATTTACAAAAAGTGGAATAAAAACACTGTTAAAAGATTTTGAGATTATAACTCTTAAACCTTCAGGAGGTCCAGCGTCAGGATTTTTAGGTATTTTTCAGGAATTTTTAGCAATTTTATTCTCCTTTAATTCTAAAAAGCTTTATAATTATATATATCTTCCTATTTGTTTATTGACATCACCAATAAAGATAATGGATAAGTTTTTTCTAAATCATCCATGTGCAGAAAAAATAACATCCTCGTTTTTAGTTATTTGTAAAAAAAGGAGAAAAATTGAAAAAAATACCCTTTAATAAACCCGTAGTTTTTGGAAATGAAATTCAAAATCTAAAAAAAACAATTGAAAACATAAAGTTTTCAGGTGATGGAGAATTTTCGAAAAAATGTCATGAGTGGTTTAAGGAATCATTTGATTGTCAAAAAGCACTTTTAACGACATCATGCTCTCACGCGCTTGATATGTCTGCTATTTTATCAACTATTAAACCAGGCGATGAAGTGATAATGCCATCATTTACATTTGTGTCGACAGCTAATTCGTTTGCTCTGAGAGGAGCAAAAATAGTTTTTGTGGATATTAGACCGGATACAATGAATATAGATGAAAATTTGATAGAATCAGCAATTAATGAAAACACAAAAGTGATAGTTCCAGTTCATTACGCCGGAGTCTCTTGTGAAATGAAAACTATAATGAATGTGGCAAAAAAGAATAATCTATTTGTCGTTGAAGATGCTGCACAGGGAATACTTTCAAAATATAAAGATAAGTATCTGGGTACTATAGGTGATGTTGGATGTATAAGTTTTCATGAGACTAAGAACATTCAATGTGGAGAAGGTGGAGCAATTCTAATAAACAATGAAGTTCTTATTGAACGCGCAGAGATAATTAGAGAAAAAGTTACAAATAGAAGTAAATTCTTTAGAGGAGAGATTGATAAATATACCTGGGTGGATATTGGATCGAGTTTTCTTTTAAGTGAATTGAATGCAGCTTTTCTTTATGCTCAGCTCATGGCAGCTGAAAAGATCATTGGAAGAAGAATCACTATTTATAATAGATACAAAAAAAATCTTAAAAACTTGATTGAGAAAGGAATTGTTGAGGTACAGAATATACCAAAAGACTGTTTACATAATGGTCATATTTTTTATATTAAGGTTAAAAATCTTAAAGAAAGAACTAAATTGGTTGAATTTTTGAAGAAAGAACAGATATATGCGATCTTTCATTATATTCCTTTACACTCATCTAAAGCTGGCAAGAAATTCGGGGAATTTTTTGGTGAAGATATTTATACAACAAAAGAAAGTGAAAGATTATTGAGGTTACCACTCTTCTTTGCTATGACAAACGATGAAGTAGATTATGTTTCACAGAAAATTATTGATTTTTATAAAAGATAGCTACACATTATTAATCTAAGTTCCATACTTTGACGAAAAGAATTAAGTATTATTAGTCAGGAGGGGAAATGGAAAAACAATTAATAATCGATGAAAAAGACCTTAAGATAGAATTTTTTGAAAATAAACTTTTAATAAATAAAAACGGAAAAGAGATGTCAGTTGAGAAAGATTACTTTGTTAAACCAGATGTTAAATTTAATGAAAAAGGAATTTTTGTTCTAGATATAGATAATAGTAAGATTGATGTTTACGATAAGGAGAATCTTTTCCTGAAAAAAAGCATAGGCAATAAAAGATATTGGAAGGATCAGATTCATGAGTTTGAATATAGAGCATTTGATGGTATTGATTCACAAGAATTTTTCAGTAAACCTGTTTTTTTCTTTCCTTCCAAAATATTTTTAAAAAATGAAAGTTTATTTGTTTGGGATACTAGAAACTATGTTGTAAAAAAAATATCCTTAGATGATTATAAAATGGTTTCCGCCTTTTTTTTTGAAAAAGATTCTTACGATGTAAATTTTGATAAAAACGAGTTTCATGTAATATCAAATAAAGGGAAAATCAAAATTCCTTACGATGATATGTTATCCATTAAGGAGATTTTAAAAAACTTTTCGAAATCAAAAGTTGAAAATAGAGATGAAGATTATTTTATAAATGAAGTTCTTGAAAAAAAGCCTCCTCTAGTTGAATATGAAAAAATAAGGAAAGATTTTCTTATAGAGAAAATATACGATCTTGATAGCGAAAAAAGTGAATTTCTTACATTGAAAAACAGATATCAAACTGTCAGAGATTGCAGAGGTTTTAGTTTTAACGAAAATAACGGAGATATATTTTTAATTGCCGGTAAACAAAGTAAAAAAGAAAAGATATATATTTATAAGGAGAACGGGAATTTACTTTCAATAAACGGAGAAAAACTTCTAAATGACACATATTATTCTGTATGTTTGAATGATAAATTTTACTCATATGATTTAAAACAGCGAGTGATACTTCAAATAGATTCAAATGATAACAGTACCAAGATTTTTAATTGCTTAAAGGATGAAGGAGAGTGGCTTTACTGCTTATTCACTGATGGAATCGACCTTTATACTTATGATTACAAGACTAACGAAAAGATGTTAATTGATATAAAAGAAGATAAGGTGACAAAAAAAGAAAAGGCACAAATCCCTGATGGTTATAAAGTGCAATTTTACATACCTGGTAAAACTGATTTTTATACATTATTTCCACAAGAGGATAAAGTGGCTTATAATACTTCATTATTTTTTGAAGGAAATGAAAAGCAAACCTCTATTTTTAATATTAGGAATGCATTTTTTATTGATGATGATAAAATTTTATTATTTTCATATTTTAATTCTGATATTTTAATTTTTTCTATCGAAAAAGGCATGTTTCTGGATAGAAGTAGGATCAATTCTTCGATAAAAAGCGTGTATTTTTCAAAAAAACTTTCAAAAGTTATCGGTTATTCAAAAGAAGATGGGGTTGTTTTTGAGTATCTTCTTGATTTAGAAAAGATCTAAAACCTTATAAAATTGGTGGGAAATAATAACCTTTAAATTTTAAAATGATTTCATTTGAGTCATTTGCTTTTAATCTTATGTAATTTAAATCATATTTTGATTCATGTTTTGATATTGAAGCATTATTTGTCTTAACAGCCCAATCAGGAAACCAATTAAAATAAATAATAATTTCTCCAGGAGTTTTAAACTTCAATTTAAATTCATTCACATTTATAAGGAAATATTCTATTTCTCCAGATAAAACTTTATAATTTTTTTGATCTGAAATTTTAAAAATAGAAACAAGATCGGGTACTATAGGGATATTAAAAAAAGATTGAGAAAGTTCTGATTTTTTAAATTCTAAGATACAAGGAAATCCTAAACTTTGAAAATATTCTTTTGTTTCTTCAGTATGAGAAATAAAATAATTGACACATGTATGTGTGCAAAAATCAATGATGTCATCTTTTTTAAAGTTTTTAAAAATTTTTAAGTGATTGAAAAAATCAGTATTAATTTTTTGAGAAAGTCTGTTATTTATATGTGCAATTTTGCATTTAATGAAAATTAAATTAAAAAACTTAAGAAAATAATCTGGAGGAAGAATGTTGTTTACGCTGTTTTCTACGATGATCTTAGAATAAGGCGGGATGTTGTGTTTTATTTTTTTTATAATTTTTATTACTTTTCGACGATTCAGTTTTCTGAATTTTAATAGAGGCCAACGATCGCCGTTTTTTAAAGCAAATAAGTAATTTTTTGGGGAATCAAAATAAAAAGGTGGAATAATCCAAAAAAACAAATGATAGAAAACTGGAACATTGGGGAAGAAATATAAAAAAACAAAATAATTTAACATGAATAAACGGAAAAATGTTATATGATCATGTAGTTTAAATAAATAATTATTAGTAAAATAAAATGAGAAATTTATTAAAATAAATATTAAACTAACTTTTGAGTTGTAATTATATGATAGAGATAAATATAAAATTAATAGTGAAAAAAAGTGTATATTTAAATATTTTCGAGCATTCATAAAAAAATTTGAATATTTTAACTTCAAAAATTCATCGTTTAGTAATCTTTTTGCTACATTGTCATTTTTACAAATAAAATAATCAGACAAAAGCTTTCCTATAAGAATGATAAAAGCAATAGATAAATATAATAAATTAAATGTACTAAAATTTAAGAAAATTATTAGAATAATGAAAGGTAAAGAAAAAAACAAAGCTGTAAAACTAAAAAAAGGAATTAATGAGTATAAAATGATTCCAATATTAGGGTTCATAGAAAATAATGCTAAACTTAAATGAACAATTGAAAAAGCTAGGTTTTCGGGTTTTGCAAAATGAAATGAAGCAGCTAAAAAACCAGGGCAAGTAATGAAAAGAAAAACAATAGATAAAACTGACAATAATGAAGCATTTTTTATTAATATTAAAACAGAAACAAAAGATAAAAAATAAGAAAAAAGCAAGTTGTTTTTAATTCCAAATAAATAAAAAGAGAAATAATAATTGTTTCTAGAAAAAAATACGTGTTTCCATGAAAACCCCATGCTAATATGTGGAAAATAGGAAAAAGTCCCATGTTTTTTAAAAAGAGAACCAAGTGTAGTATAAAAGAATTCAACATTTAATCTACGTAATAGTAAAATATTTTGATAATAAACAGTTTCTTTTGTGAAAATAAATCTTAAAAAGTGAAATATGATTATCGGATTAAAAAAACATGGTATAAAATAACTGAATTTTTCATATAAAAAACCGTATTTTTCATAAATAAAGATATCAAAAAAATTGATTTTTTTTATTGTAAAACTATCTTTAAAAAACAGAGAAACATCTTTTTTTAAATTCGTTTTTTTTAAAATATAGATTAAATTTTCATAAAAAGCAGGTTTATCAGAATTAATTTGAACATTTATTTTTTTTATTCCTTTGTTTTTTAAGAGCGTCTCAAAAGTTTTGTAAGTAGAATAATCAATTAAATTAGAATTGTATGTTAAGATCTCAGCGTTAGGAAATTCGCTGTTGATCCAGTTAATTGTATTATTTAATGAATTTTTTATAATAAAGGTAAACTCATAATTATCTTTATAATAGTTGATTGTTTTTTTTAGGATATTTAAGTCTGATGATACAATTATTGCAATTTTTTTCATTTTTTCCCCTAATTTGATAGAAAAAACATCTATAAAAATTAAATAAATTATAGCAATTTGTCAAATACTGGTATTATTATTATAATAATTGAATGTTCAATCAAAAAAAGAGGTAATATGCTTTTTCTTAATTATAAGCCTGTAATAGTTATAGGAATGCACAGATCCGGAACATCACTTTTTACAAGAATTTTGAACGATTCTGGTGTTTTTATGGGATATGATATGGGCGTAAATGCTGAAGCAAAGTTTTTTCAGCAAATAAATATTAGCTTATTAAAAAAAAATAAAGCTAAATGGAATGACCCGAAATATATTAATAATTCAACAAAAATCAAAATGAACTACTCTGATTTTGCACGGGAATATTTAGGTGTTTTTAAAAGTTTATATTTAGGGAATAATCATATAGATTTTTTAAAAACATATAGGAAATATTATAAATTATTAGTAGATTATGAATGGGGCTGGAAAGACCCTAGAAACACTTACACATTGGATTATTGGTTAAATATTTTTCAAGAGGCAAAAGTAATCAATATAGTTAGAAATGGTGTTGATGTTGCAATAAGCCTTTTTAATAGAAATGAAAAAAATAAAAATAATCAGCTCTATGTTAAAGATTTTGACAATATTATCAATTGTTTTAAATTATGGGAGAAATATGTTGTTCAATCGGAAAATTATCTTGAAAAAAAAGATTTGAACATAATAACTATTAAATTTGAAGATTTATTAGAAAATAAGACAAAAACTTTAGAAAGAACCAAAAACTTTTTAGGAAAATCATTTTCAAATGATATAGATTACATCGATGGTTCCAGAACTAAGAGATTTAACAATAATTATCAAAAATATAAAGAATTAATAAAATATGCGAAAACCTCTTTGGTATTAGAAAAATATGGATATGCAGAAATTTTATGAAAAAGAAAAAATTGTTAATTATTGGTACTGCTCCTAATAGAATATTAGATTTTAATATTAAATTTCTGTCATTTTTATTAGGAAAAAAATATGATTTTTATTTTTTTTCTACAAAAAAGTATTTAAATAATAATATAATTGAGTACTATCTTTTAAAAGAAAAAAAGATATCTATCAATAAAAAAATAAAAATTAATTTAAAACAATTTGATGAAATAATTGTCTGTCAGGGCAATGAAAATTTGTTTGAGTTTTTAAATGTGTTTTTATGGTTAAAAAATAATGGATTAAAAGAATTATTGGTTATAAATAGTAGTAATAATATTTTTAAAAGGAATTTAAGACGATATAATATTTTCTATTTTTATTTTTATAAAATTTTTTATTTTTATAGAAACTATTATTTACTGTATTAAATATTGAGAAATAATGAATAACTCATTTTTTTATAAAAATTATATAAAAAATCAAAATGTTTTTTTTTGTAGAGCTGATATTAACTATTCTAGAAATCAAATAATTTTAAATTTAATAAAAGGCTTAAATTTAAAGAAGATAAAAATATTACCTTATGGAAATAAAAGAAAGTTTTTTAATGCTTTTTTTAATAGAAAAAGAATAATAAATGATTTTTTTATTTCAATATATGATTCAAAGTTTATTGATCAAAGAGCGTATTATAATACAAATATAAAAAATAAATTTATTCTATTTTTTTATGATTATATAAACTTTAAATTCTCAAGATACTTACTCGCCGATACTAAAGAACATTTTAAATACTGGAAAGAATTATTTGGCAAAACAAAAGCTGATGTTCTTGTCCTGCCGGTTTTAGCAAATAATAACATTTATTTTCCTGAACCGGGTAGAAGGAAGGTCAATAAAGTCGGGGAATTGAAACTATTGTTTTATGGCAGTTATATTCCTCTACAAGGGATCGATAAAATAATAAAGGCAATAAATTTAATTAAACATTTAAATATTAAAGTTAAATTGATCGGAAATGGACTAGAATTTAAGAAGATCATTGATTTGATTAAGGAATTAAATTTATCTGATATTATTACAGTTAACGGGGAAAGAGTTTTAGAACAGGATATTGCAAAAGAGATTAACGATTCTGATGTGATATTTGGAATATTTGGTAATTCAAGAAAAGCAAAATCAGTTGTTCCTAATAAGGTTTATCAAGGACTTGCGTGTAAAAAATGTGTCTTAACGATGGAGTCCTTAGCAATTAGAGAGTTTTTTGATGAAAATTCAATGTATTTAGTTAAAAATAATATAGTCAGTATTAAAAATGCTATTCAGGATCTGTATGAAAATCGCGAAAAAATAAAGATATACGAAGAAAATGGTTATAAACAATATAATTTATTATATAATAAAACGAAAATAAAATTCAGAAGATATATAAAGCAAATTGAAGAAAAATTAAAGAACGGAGTTTAATATGAAAAAAATTTTAATAGTCGGTACTGCACCAAATAAGATGTTAGATAAATACTTGGAAAAGATCAAAAAACAATTAGTAAAGACAAAACATAGAATATATTTGTTATTGACTAAAAAATATGAAAATGGACTTGTAGATGATTATTTAAATATTGAATCTGACAGTATTAAAGAAACTTTAAAGTTAACTAATAATGTTTTTGATGATGTTATTGTTTGTTTAGCCAATTCTTCTTTAGCTTATTATAAAAATGTATTTTTCTTTTTAAAAAACAACAATATCAATAAAATAAATATTTATTTCAAAGATGAGATTTATGAAAAAAATCTTGATACTATTATAAATTTTATTAGCGATGAGAATATTGTTTACTTAAATCCAGATGAAATCAAATTTGGAGTAAAAGGGTTTAAACCTATCATGTGTGGCGAAAACCTTGATGGAGATTGGGATTTAGATAAATTCAAATTTGAAGATGAAATTGTTTTTTATAATTCATTTAAAGAACACTTTTATGAAGATGTTGAGTGGGAGAAAACCGAATATTTATCTAGAAATTTAAAACAGATTTTAGAAGATAAAAAAAATAAATGGGGATGCAAAAATAAGGAAGAATTTTTAGAAAGATGTAGACATTTAGATGAATTATTTTTAGAAATGAAAAAAAATGGTTGGGTTCAAAATGAAAATTCTGATTTTTTAACAATAAATATTGATAGAAATGGACATATTCTATTTAATGATGGAAGGCACCGACTGACTTTTGCAAAATTATTAAAAATAAATAAAATTCCGGCTAAGATTTTAGTTAGACATAAAAAATGGGCAGATTTTAAAAAAGAGATTGAAAAATATGCTTTTGAGCATAAAGGTAAAATATATACAGAAATTGATCATATTGATTTAAAAAACATTGAATATGTCCATGATGGAAGATACGAAGTAATTAAATCTCATATATCTGATGATAGTAAAAGCGTTCTTGATATTGGTTCTCATTGGGGTTATTTTTGTAGTAGATTAGAAAAGGATTTAAATAAAGAATGTGTCGCTGTTGAAGTTTCAGAAAAGCATTTTTATTTCTTAGAAAAATTAAAAACTGCAATGAATTGTAATTTTAATGCGGTCAATGAAAATATTTTTTCTTTTATAGATAAAAATTATAAATTTGATGTCATTATTGCGTTAAATATTTTTCATCACTTTTTGAAAACTGGACATTTATTTAATAAATTTTTAAAATTATTAAATAAAATTGAAAGTCGAGAAATGTTTTTTCAATCACATAAATTTCATGAAAACCAAATGAAAAACAGCTTTTTTAATTTAAAACCCCAAGAATTTGCAGAATTTATTGTAAAAAACAGCAAATATAATAACTTTCAAGAAATCGGGGACTTTAACGGTAGGAAACTCTTTCATATATATAAATAACTAATAATCATCGAGGTTAAAATGAAAAAAAAATTATTAATATTGGGTGTCGCTCCGAATTTGATTATTGATAAAAATTTTATTGAAATAGAAAAGAGATTTAATAGAGAGAAATTTGAATATAATCTACTTGTAACAAAGAATTATAAAAATGAATTGGTCGATAAATATGTCGGTTTTCCGAATGATTTTATTAAAGAAAATATGATTTTTGATTTTTCTGGATATGATAAGATTATAGTTTGTCAGTGCAGGGATTTAAGAACTGATTTTTTAAATGTTTATTTATTTTTAAAAAACAATGGAGTAACAAAAACAAATGTTATTTATAACAACAATAAAATTGGAGTTTTTAATTTAAAAAGATTAAATAAACTAAATTTATATTTATATAAATTTTTAAGTTTTTATAAAAAATTAGGATTTTAAAGGGCTATAATATGAAATTTAAAAAGAAGAAGATTCTACATTTTACTTATATGCCCGATATTAGTGTTGGAATTTTACAAAAAATAAGAAACGCAGCTGCTGTGGCTTCAAGAGAGGATAAGCCCGTTTATTTCTCTATTCTTACTAATCAAGAAATGGATGATGAACCACATCTTTTTTTTATAAAAAACCGTTATTCAATTTTTAAAAAGATAATCTTTTCAAATTTATTAAAAAACACTATGTTGTTTGATCATTTGGATTCAGGATCTTATGATTATATTTATTTTAGATATATAACCTCGCCAGGTCTTTTGGCTGGATTTATACCAAAAAGATTGAGGGGAAAGATCATATCAGAACATCATACCAAAGAGCGATTTGAGTTGATATTTAACAGAAGTTTTGGGATAAAAACTCTTTTAGACTTGGTTTTAGAAGAGTTCTTTGGAAAAAGCTTCTTAAAAAATTGTATTGGAATTACCGGAGTATCACAAGAAGTTATTGATTTTGAGAAAAATAGAGGGATAAAGTTACCAAATTGTGTGATTTCAAATGGTACAGATGTTAAAAATACAAGTTTTTCAGGGTTTACTCCTTTTGATGGAGAAAAGCTTAGAATGATTACAATATCTTCGGCTTTTTATAAATGGCAGGGTCTAGATAGAATTCTTAAAAGTATACTTTGTTATGAAGGTGAAATCGAAATACATATAAATATTGTTGGAAGAGTTATATCTCCTATTGAAAAGGACCTTATAGAAAGATGCAAAAAAAAAGAAAAAGTATACATTTATGAACATGGTATGTTAGATAGAATTGATGTTGAAAAAATAATAGACAAGGTAAATTTAGCCATATCGACTCTATGTCTATATAGAAAAGGTATGAGATCTACATCTAGTATAAAAAATTGTGAATTTATGGCAAGAGGTTTACCGTTTATAGTTGGACACCATGATCCGAATATTGATTATACTTCCGATTATGTGTTAAGGGTATCCAATTCATCAAAAATAATTGATTTCAATAAAGTAATATCATTTATAAAAAGACTGTCAAAAGATAAAACAGTTTCCGATAGAATGAGAGAATTTGCACTTAATAAAATTGATTATAAGATCAAGCTTCAACAGATGATTGATTTTACTTCAGATTTAGAAAAAAGAACAAAGGATTTGTTTTAGATGAAAGTAATGCTCCTTTCTTCTTACTTACCAAGACCGCATGTTCCAGGAAATGTGCCTTTTATATCATCGAGAATAAAAGCTTTAATAAAAAAAAATATTGATGTAAGAAGTTTCCTAGTATCAAACACAAGTGAAGTGGATTATAATTTCAAAGATATTGGTCTTTTTGAGCATCAGGTTAAAGTAATGAATTTTTATTTTGAAGATTGTTGGGAAGATAAAAATAAGATACTGGATTTAATAGAATCTCTGAAAGATCAATATTATAAAAGTGGATGTGATATTATACACGCACATGCAGCATTCCCCGCTGGATATATTGCTTCGTTATTAAAAGATAAGTATAATATTTCTTATGTTTTAACCATACACGGAAGTGATATTCATACTACTCCTTTTGAAGATAACCAATTTTCAAGACAAGTAAAAGAACTCACAATAAAAGCTCTTAAAAAAGCGGAATGTGTTATATCTGTAAGTGATTTTCTAATTAAAAAAGCGTTCCTATTAACAGATAAAATAAAAAGATTTGAGATTATTCCTAATGGTATTGATAGTATGTTCAAAAACTAAACTAAAAAAAATAAAAAAGAAGAAGTAGTTCTTGGTTTTATAGGAAATCTAATATCTGTAAAAGGAGCGGACAGGGTACTGCCAGTATTTCGTAAAGTTAAAGAATATGCAAACGAAACTAAGCTAATAATCATTGGTGATGGTGATTTAAAAGAAAAAATATCAAATGATATTGAAGAAAAAGAGAAGGAAGATATTTTATTAACCGGGCGAATTCCACATAATGAAATACCAATTATTCTCAGTAAGATAGACATTCTTTTTCTTCAATCTCGAAATGAGGGATGGCCTTGTATTATTAATGAAGCTTTAGCAACTAAGACACCGGTAATAGGAGTTGATAATGGTGGTATTAGAGAAGCAATAGGAGATAGTAAATATGTCGTTTATGCTGACGAACATATTATAGATAGATTGAGTCAAAAGATTATAGAAGTAATAAAGAATGGATATAATGAAGAGCTTTACCTCAAAGCACAGAATATGACTTGGGATGTTATCATCCAAAAAGAGATTGATATATATAGGATGTTTTTATAAAAGGAGTTTAATGGTTTAATGAAAAATCAGACGGTTTGTATTGTATCTAAAAACCCGATATTTTATGATGAAAGGGTGAAAAAAGAAGCTGATACTTTAGCTGATCTTGGTTATAGAGTCTATATAATCTGTAAAAAAGATATAAATATATCCAATCCTGAAAAAAAAACTCCCTATTATGAAAAACGTGAAAAATATTATGTCATAAGAGTTGTAGATAGAGGAGAGTTTGATTTTAATATAAGATGTTTTTTTGTAGTTAGAAAGATAGATCCTGAAATACTTTGGTGTATAGATGGAAATACAATGTTTTGCGGAGTACTTGCTAAAAATTTTCTAAGTGATATTTATACTATCGTTGATTTTCATGAGATACTCTATGAAAGAGATACCATATTAAATAAACCTGTTAAAAGATGGTTTGAAAGAATATGTGAAAAGATCTTTTCAAAAAGTTTTGATGAATATTTGTCTGTAAGTCCACTTTCAAGTAAAGTGCTAAAAAAACAGCTTTCTCTGAAAAAAGATCCTGTAAATATTCTTAACTGTCCTTATAAAAGCAAAAACTCCTATAATAAAAATGACATCAGAGAAAAATACAATATTCCACTGGATAGAAAGATAATAATATACGAAGGAATAATCTTTCCCGGAAGAGGTCTTGAATTTCTTCTTGATGTCTTAATCAGCTTGCCTGAATATCATCTTTATTTAGTTGGTCCTGATAGATATCATGGTCGTTTTGAGAAAATGGTTTCAGAACTAAAACTAGAGAGTAGAGTTCATAAATTTGGATTATTAAGTCATGATGATATGATGCAGTTTATAACTGTGGGAGATATTGGTTATATAGGTACAGAAAAAGGTTGTATAAACCATGAATTTACACTTTCAAATAAATTATATGAATATACAATGTCAGGGTTGCCTGTTATAGCCTCAGATGTATCTGCTTATAGATTTTTTGTTGATGGTAAGGATATTGGAAAGACATTTAATTTAAGTGATAAAGAAAGTTTTATTCAAGCCCTTATATATATTGAAAGAAATAGCGAAAAATTAAACAAGAATATATTAGATTTTACAGAAAAAAATAACTGGGAAAGACAGATTGAAAAAATTAAAACTATTATAAAAAGAGTAATTAAAAATAAAAAAATAAAAGAGATTACTTTTAAAGAAGAAGAATCAGATTTTATACTCAAAGATGTTATTATTGTAAGGTCGGCACCGTTTTATTGTCTTAAAAACCTTTTTGCTAATAATAAAATTAAAAGATCGATTGTTCTTTCGCAGCCAGGGGTAATAAATGAGGTGAGCCTTCTTTTCCCTGAAACAGAGATAATTTCTTTTCCAAAAGATGGTTTTTTTAAATTATTTGATAAAAATAATATTGAGCTTGCAAAAAAAATAAAAAACACAAAAATAAAAGATGTGATTATCACAAGTAGTGAAGATGATGTTTCCGATAAATGGAGATTGTTCCTGTTTTTTAGATTTCTTGGACTTGATGTTTATAAATATACAAACTCAGAAAATTTAACAAATGTTAAGTGGAAAGAATTTATTCCTTTTAAACTTATAAGGGTTATAATTAAAGAGTGATGAGAATACTTTACATTAGAGAGAACAATAGCGGATGTGGTTATTATAGATGTTTTGTTCCTGCTTTATTTCTTAACTGCTCTGGTCATCAAGTCGATTTTTCTTATAGATTAAAAAAACAGCATTTAAAAGAATATTACATTATATTTTTGCAAAGAGCATATTCTCCGTTTCTTATTGAAATACTTGAAGAAAAAAGAGATGCTAAGCTCTATTACGATATAGATGATCTCTTAACAGGTTTATATAATGAACATCACATGTTTGATTTTTATAAAGAAAAAAAGAAGGATATGGAAACGATTATAAGTCTTTGTGATGGTATTATCTCACCTTCGCAGATACTTCTTGAAAAATTAAGTTATTTAAATAAAAATCAAATATATTTTCCAAACCTTCTCATAAATAACTTTGAAACTAACACTGTTAAAAAAGATAAAAAAAGCATTATTTTTGCTGGTACCAGAAGTCATAAAGAAGATTATAAGAAATATTCATCTGTTTTTAAAAAGTTGAGAGAAGATCATGGAATCAAAATGATATTCTTTGGTTTTAAACCAGATGATTTTGATGAAAGCTGGATGGAATATATTGAACCTGTATCTATATTTGATTATCAGAATAGATTATCTGAGATTGATGCATCTATCGGTCTTGCTCTTCTTGAAAATAATGAGTTTAAGAGATCAAAATCTGTTATTAAATTTGCTGAATATTCATCTGCAGGAATAATCTCAGTTCTTTCTGAAGTTGGTGCTTTTAAAGATATTCCTGATGAGATCTGTATAAAAATCGATTCTAAAGAATCTCTTTTTAATAGTATTGAACAACTTATGAATAAACAAGATCATGAAATTTTAAATAAAACTCGAGGATATATAAAAGAAAACTTTCATATAAGTATTGCCGCTAAATACCTATCAAAAATCACAGATTTTGAAAAAGATTTCACTTTCAATAAAGAAATTTATAATAACCTTAAAAAAAGATTTTTAATGTCAGATGATCTGAATGATATTATCTTTTCAAAAAGTAATTATTACATTGTTGGAAATTCGCAGACAGCAAATGAGATTGTAAAGATATTCAAGGATAGAAAAATAACAATAAATGGAGTTGTTGAATCGGATGATGATATTCCGAAGGATTCAAATGTAATTATATGCTCCAAGGGATATCCTGGAGAAATAAAAAGTAAACTGAACGAGAAAGGTATAAAGAATATTTACAGCGTTTATTGATCTTCCTGGCAGAGAACAGATTACAGATTACAGTAGGGACAGACCTATGGTTTGTATCTGAAAATAAGTTCTAAAGACTCTAAAAGAGTATGTCTGAAAAAACTTTCTGATAAAATGTGGATAGCTCTCGGCAGGAAAGTCAGATCTCTTA
>PKTG01000104.1 GCA_002869225.1 Candidatus Muiribacterium halophilum
CCATTAATAAAATAAAATATTAGGCTATTTTAAGATAAGATTAATATATAACAGAAAATAAGTTAAGTTTCAATTCGTTACATTTAATTTTTACTTGTTAAAAAATTTAAATGTAACGAATATTGATTAGTGAGAAGTGAATGGTGAATAGAATTACGTAAAGCGTAATGCGTGAAGCGAAACGGGTAGAATTAAGAAATGGTTTTATTATAAATAATCCGAAACTCCAAACTCTTCACCCCGAATTCCGGCTTTTAGAGGTCTTCAACAAGTGGTATCAAGGACTTTAAAGTCTCTATCGCTGCTGATTCATCCTTTATGTTATAGTGAATCACTTCAGCTAAAATATTGTTTGATACAAACCTGGCAATATGTTGTGGTATAGCGGTATCTCCATTTACAATCTCAAAAGTTATCAGGTTAGCAGGAAAGTCAAATTCATCTAATGTCCTTGAATTTTTATTTTTAAAACCAGCACCTCTTAATCTTTCTGCAAGTTCAACTTCTTTTAAAGAATATTTTTCATATACATCAAGTACCTTTTTTGGATTGGCTTTTTCATTAAGCCTCATAAGTGTTACGATTATCTGTATCTGACCAGCGTTAACCGTCATCACAGCACCATTTTTTAAAAATTCTGCTCCCGCAAGATTATCCTCTTCAGAAAGTACAGAAAGTGATGTCAAAAGTCCGAGATATCCAGCTTCATTTACATTAATATTTCTATTTTTATCAGTAAGTGCTGCTGCTCCTATTTTCAGAAGCAATACAAGTTCTTTATCAGAAGATACCCCTTTTTTATATAACTCAGGATACCTTATCATATGCGTCATCTTAGGAGGATTCAAATATATATCCCAAGCCTTTTCCCAGCCGTTTTTGTCGATAAAATGCTGAATAAAATTTAAACCATCGTTATAAATAAACCTTTGTTTTACAACTTCAACATTATGTTGAATTCCAGGATATTTATTATTGGTCTCACTATCATAATAAGGTATAACCAATCTCTGAAAATCCTTAAACGCTTTTTTCATACCGTTTTTTTCAGCATAGGCTTTAGAACTTGCCATGGCCATACCTTCGATAATAGCATTAAAGGATGATATCTCATCGATCTTATCAAGTCCTGAGATAAATTTTGCAAGATCTTTTATCTCATCCTGCTTAGCATGAGTAAGTTCATGAATTATAGATAATCTCATTATATCATCATGACTAGAGTTTTTAAGTGAATACATATCAAATATTCTTTTGAGATTTTCAGGTATAAGATAGAACTTTTTCCTTTTAAAGGAATATTTCCCTAAAGAGTTTTCGCTATATCCATCCACATATATTTTCAAAGCAGATTCAATGACTTCTTCAGATTGTCCTTTATATAGTTTTTCAAACTGTGGTCTAAAGTCTTCAGCAAATATCTCTTTGATATCACTTACAGAAGCTATCTCAAGTTCTGGAACAGCATCAAATTCTTTTCCGGTTATATTTTTTACCTCCGGAAGAATCTGTTTATAAAGTTCTTTATAATCTATATCCCCGTTTAAACTACATCCTGAAAATATTATGCTCACAAAAACAATCAAAAAAAGTAATATCTTTTTATTTAAACTCATTTGTTTTTCTCCTTTTTCTTTACACTGTAAAGGACCATCTCGTTAGTCTTACCTTTCACCAGGACAGGTTCAAAAGGAATAAATTCATAATCTTTGAAATTTTCCTTATTTATCTTTTTATAAAAAGGTTCTGAGATAAGGATATCCTCATTAAAGACCTTAGTCTGACTTTCCACTCTTGAAGCAATATTAACAGTATCACCAATAACTGTGTATTCCATTCTCTCATCAGTACCTACGTTTCCAGCAATAAGAATACCAGTGTGAAGTCCAATGCCATGTCTTACAGTTGGATATCCTTCGGTTTTATTAAACTCATCAAGAGCTTCTCTATGCATTATCGCTGCCCTTAAAGCGGAATCTGCATGATCCTTGTTCCCAAAAACCGGTGAGAACACAGCCATAATTGAATCCCCGATAAATTTATTGATCACACCATTTTCATCAAGTATCGGTTTACACATATAAGAAAAATATTTATTTAAAAAATCAATGACAGCTCTTGGTTTCATCTTTTCAGAAAGAGGTGTGAAATTTCTAATATCTGTAAACATGACTGTTGTCTCTATCTCTTCCCCTTCAAGTTCAACTCCACCTTCTTTGATAAGTTTTTCAGCGATCTCCATTGATACATATTTACCAAATGTATCTCTTATCTTTTCACGCTCTGCAAGACCTTCTACCATAGAATTGAAATGTCCTCTCAAAATACCTATCTCATCATTTGAAAGAACAGAAGCTCTGTTTGAAAAATCTCCCTGAGCAACCTCTCTCATCCTCTTTACGAGTTTTGATATTGGTTTCTGAACAAGTGATCTCATTAAAAATATCGCAATGACAATCGGTATCATAAAGAATATTCCGGAAACAGTTACAAATACAAAAGGAAAAAACGAATAGATGAGTTTTGTTATATCAAGATTTTCCATATCACTGACAGTAAAAACTGATTTTATCATATTTATATTAAACACCAGAAGTATTATGAAAGTTATCACTATAGGAACAACACCCAGAGCAAACATCATAAGTCTTAACCTTGTATAAAGGTTTACTGAAAGACCTTCCTTTACACTATGCAGATCGTTCTTTTCAAATACTGGTAATGCAATCCTGTTTCTTATATAACTTTCAAGAAATGTAATGTTTAAAAATGAAAAAAGACTTCCAAATACTAGAAAGCTCTGAAAAAGAGTGAAAAATATACTATCGTTATACGAACCAATAAACTTTCTTAAATATATTGCTCTTACACCAAAATAAATAAGCGATATAACCCATGACATGACAAGTATGACAAAAGGAAGATTTACTATTCTCTTTTTTACTTTATTTGAGTATTTTTCAAATCCAAAATTATATCTGTAGACAGGAAATAACCAGAAGATAAGAAAATAAGGAAATAGATAGACTAAATTTTTCCTGCCATAACCAGGAAACTCTCGTCTTATTCTTTCCTCTCTTTTATCAAATGATTTTTTTATTAAAGGAATTAACTTTCTTACAATCCTTTCATCACCGTTTATATCAATATTTAAACCATGTTTTGGATTTTCAACTTTTTTAAAGGTCAATCCTAATTTTTTTGTTTCTTTTTTTCTTGATTCTTCCTTTTCCTGAATCCTTTTCTCTATATTTTCAGAATATTTTTTTGCGTACTGTTCTATTGTCTGGCTACGTTGATTAAATAATTTTTTTAACTCTTCTCTCTTTTGTGTGATCTGTTTTTGAAATTCAGGTATTTTTTCGTTATTAGGGTCTTCTTTTTTTAGTCTTTCAAATTCTTTGTTAGCCAACCTTAACTCGGCTAGATCATCAATAAGAAAAGCCTCTTTGGTCTTTTGGTTGATTAGCTCTTTATTCTCTTCAATACCATTAATAAACTTGTTTATATCTATCTTTTGATAGAATTCCAACATACTTGTTAAAGTAAAACCAAAATATATTGCTAAAAACAAAAAAATATAAAGTGGTATATGCAGTTTTTTTATAAACTCCCAGATCTTTCTCATACAAATTTATTCTCCAAAATTATTTTTAATAATGAGATCTCTTCTTTATTCAACAATATACTACTTAGATATTTAAAGTAAATAAATACGACCATAAGCATTATTAAGCCTATTATTATCGATATTATCATCTTCACTTTTTTACTTTTTTCATTATGCATCTCATCATCAATATTCCATTTTTTCCTGTTAACAATCCCGGTAAATAAAAATACAAATCCTAAACCTATTAGTCCCCAGTTTTTGAGCACTACCCCAACAGGTACCCAAATTATCCCAAAGAAAAACAGAGTCTTATAATCTATTAATGTATTTTTCATTTCCTTTTTTACATCAGTATTTCTAAGCTTATAAAAGATTACAGCAATAATAAGAAAAACGGTTATTATCGACAGTGGAATAATAGATGATTCGTTCAAAACCCCTCCTGATCAAACATATTTTTTTCTTTTTTCTATTTCCTCTGAATATGTCTTTATAAAAAGCCTGGAATCAATATTTATCTTTTTAGAAATAAAAAGTCTCTCAACCTGACTTTTTTCCATTTTACCACATAAGGTAGTAAAAAGGCTCGCATAATCCTTATCAAAATCACCTTTGAAAGATTCTTCAAAATCTATACCCAGGATCTTTTTACCATCAAACAAATAATTGTGAAGCCTTTGATCACCTTTTGAATAACCGGTCTTTTCATGAAATGAAATCAACCAGTCCAGAACCAATTCAACTTTTTCGTCAAAACTTATTTTTTTTTCTTCAATATACCTAAGCACCATAAAATCTTTAGAAATAAAAAGCATTTCAGGAGTTGATATGTTTTGTTTTAAACATGTCTCATATATTTCCTTTTCTTTCCTGTAGTCTCCCCA
>PKTG01000059.1 GCA_002869225.1 Candidatus Muiribacterium halophilum
AGATTACATATAGATGAAGCTCTCATGGACGAGCTTGTGATGATAGAAAAGAACATCGAACTCGACGATATACTGCTGGTAGTTGATGCTATGACAGGTCAGGATGCGGTTAATGTAGCGAACAAGTTTAACGAGACTCTTGAACTTACTGGTCTTGTTCTTACAAAACTTGATGGTGATGCAAGAGGTGGAGCGGCACTTTCTATTAAGAAAGTCACCGGCAAACCTATCAAGTTCGTTGGTATCGGTGAGAAGATAAATAATCTGGAATCATTCCACCCGGATAGGATGGCTTCAAGGATCCTTGGAATGGGAGATGTGCTTACACTTATCGAGAAAGCACAGAAGAATTTTGACGAAAAAGAAGCGATGGAGCTCGAGAAGAAACTTAGAAAAGCTGAGTTTACTTTTGAAGATTTCCTCAAACAGCTTCAACAGATCAAAAAAATGGGATCGATGTCTGAGATCATGGGAATGATACCTGGTTTCAACAAGATGAAAAAGATGAAAGATGTTGATTTTGACGGGAAAGAACTCGTCTATGTCGAAGCAATAATCAACTCAATGACAACAAAGGAAAGAATGAGACCTAATATCCTGGATGGGTCCAGAAAAAAAAGGATCGCGAGGGGTTCTGGAAGACCAATACAGGAAGTTAACAGACTTATCAAGCAGTTTGAAGATATGAAAAAAATGATGAAAAATCTAGGAAAAATGGAAAAGATGATGGGTAAGCTTCAAGGGCTCCCATTTTAATAAGAGGAGGAAAGCAATGCCAGTAAAAATGAGACTTAAAAGATTAGGAACTAAAAAAAGACCTTGTTACAGAATCGTAGTAGCTGATGTTAGATCTCCAAGAGATGGACAGGTTGTTGAAGAAGTTGGTCTTTACCAGCCACTTACTGATCCTGCAACTATCGAGATCAATGAAGAAGCTGCAATAAAGCATATAATGAACGGTGTTATGCCAACGCAGACAGTTAAAGGTCTTCTTAAAAAGAAAGGTATCCTGGCTAAGATTCACGAACTAAAAAGTAAAAAAAAGTAATTGCTTAAAATAGGAGACTGAAAAAATGAAAGATCTACTAAGGTATTTAATTGAAGCAATAGTCGATGATAACGAAGCAATCTCTATCAATGAGGTAGATGGCGAAAAGACGATGATATTTGAAGTCAAAGTAGCCGATGCTGATGTAGGTAAACTTATTGGAAAAAAAGGAAGGACTATCAACGCTATTAGAACTGTCGTAAAAGCAGCAACAAGTAAAGGCAGTAAAAAGGTAATGGTAGAAGTCCTTCAATAAGGAGAATTATTTAATGGGTATTAATATTTCAAGAAAGATCTCGGTTAAATCCATTGTGACTCCAGAACTCAAAGAAGAACTGGGAAAACAGATGGAAGATGCTGAAGTTCAGGTTAAGCAGAATATTACTGCTTTAAATGAAAGACTTCTTCAGGTAAACAACGAACCTCTAAGGGCACAGATCCAAAATGAGATTCAGAAGATGAACTTTCAGGAAAAGGAAATCCAGAGAAAGAAACAGGAAATAGAATCTCTTGAATTTGGTCAGGAATTTTTGCAGGGACAGCTTGAAGCCAAGACAGAGATCGAACTTGGAGATAACCTTTTCGAAAAATTGACAAAGGCAGAGATCGTCGTTAACAATGGCGAGGTTATTGAATTTAGAAACCTCTGAAGAGGTCAAAAATATAATAGAAGCGGGGTATGTTCTTAAACCGCATGGAATAAGAGGCAAACTCAAAGTGAAGATTTACGATGAGTTTGTTTCTTTTTTTAAGAATATTCCAGTTTTTATTGATAATAAAAAATATACCTGTGAAAGTATCAAGGTTGTGCCTAATGATATTTTCATAATGGCTTTAAAAGAAGTCAAAAACAGGGATATGTCAGAAGATCTTAGTGGAAAAAAACTTTTCATAGAATCTGAAGTATATGAAAAACAGGTCGAATTACAACCTGATGATTTCACTCAAGAGTCTATACTTGGCATGGAAGTCTGGACTCATCAAGGTCTTTTTCTTGGTAAGGTATCCAATACTTTTAAAACGGATTTCAGTGATTATATAGAAACTGATAATGGTCATATTATTCCTTTTATGAAAAGGTATATAATCGAAATATCAGTGGAAAATAATAGAATAGATATTCAATGGGAAGAAGATGATGAAGATTAATGTCGTAACAATATTTCCTGATATGATCAAAGATTTTTTAAAACAGGGATTAGTAAAACGACATATAGAAAATGGCGGGATCGAGATAAATGCTATAAACCTTAGAGAATGGGGAATCGGCAATTATAAACAGGTCGATGATTATGTCTTTGGAACAGGAAAGAGCATTTTGATGAGATACGATGTCCTAAGTAAATGTCTAGATGATATAGGAAAAGGACATTTAATAATAACGACTCCCGCTGGGGAAAAATACGATCAGAAAAAAGCACTTGAGTTATCCGAAAAAGATGTTATAACTATTGTCTGCGGTCGTTATGAAGGATTTGATGGCAGGATAGAGAATGAAGCTGATGATCTTATATCTGTTGGGGATTATGTACTTAACGGTGGAGAGACTGCGGCGATGATAATGATCGAAAGCATAACAAGACTTCTTAAAGGATTTACAAAAGAGGAGAATATAAAAAACGATTCCCACTCAACAGGCCTTTTAGAATGTCAGCACTTTACAAGACCTGCAACTTATAATGGTAAGAGTGTACCTGATGAGGTACTATCAGGAAATCATGCTGAGATAGAAAAGTTTAACAGAAAAAACTCTCTTGTACGTACTTTAAAAAACAGACCGGATATGTTTTCAAATATCAAATTGAAAAAGGAAGATGTCAGTCTGCTGACAGATCATATTCATGAATAACGTCATATCAGTCCTTTCACATAACAATATTATAAATAAATACGGTAATATCTCTGAGACTGCTGTAACTAATATTGATGTACATGATATAGCGAGAACTACCAGGACATATGGACTTAAAGAATATGCAATAATAACGAGATTAAAAAGTCAGAAAGTGCTTCTTGATGATATCTTGAGATTCTGGGTAGAAGAAAAAGGTGGCGAGATCAATCCTGACAGAAAAGAAGCTCTTTCAAGAGTCAGACATTATAGTATTTTTAGAGATCTTACTGAAAAATATCCGAATCATAAGATCATAATAACAGATGCTTCAAGACATGAGAAAAGCACATCTTATAAAGATATGTCTAAGATCATAAAAGATAATCCTGATAACATGTACCTACTGGTATTTGGTACAGGCTGGGGCCTTGATCCTCTTATGATAGATAAAGCAGATTACATTCTGCCTCCTATTGGTACTCCGGAGGATTATAATCACCTTTCCGTTCGTGCGGCTGCAGCGATAATAATAGATAGACTGGCTCAAAAAAGCAGGAGTTAGGATTTAGGAATTAGGGGTTAGGGGTGGACTTGATTTTCCTTTAAACCCATTTCGCTTTACGCTTTACCCTTTACGTTTTTTGAAAAAATAGTGTGTTTACTATTTCAAAACATTATACTATAATATATCTATGAAAAATCTTATCACAATATTGATAACACTTTTTTTTGTTTCTATATGTTCGTTTGCACTTGATGTAAACACCGCTTCAATAGAAGAGCTTCTGGATGCAAATATTGATCTTCTTGATGCTATGAAAATACTTGAATATAGAAAAGAGCATAAGATAAATAACCTTGATGAACTTGTGGAGAACAACATATTGACACATGACTCCTTAAGGAGAATCAAAAAGACAATAGAAAGAAAGAATAGACCTTCAAAGAAAGATTTCAGAATAAAGACTCCACAGACAGGTTTGAACGCAAGAAGTTCAGGACAGAGTGACCAGACACAACTTTCCGATAGTGAGATGTTTAGAAAGATAATGTCTTTCATGGAAGACAAGGAATATGAAAAGGCTGCAAAGTATATCAAACTTTTTTCAAAGACCTATCCTGGTTCAATATACCTTGATGATATAATTTATTTTGCTGCTTCAATACTTGAAGAAAATCAATCCTACGACAGAGCAATAAGTACGTATAGAAAGATAGTAGAGAAGTTTTACAGGTCAGATATAACAGTTATTGCTTTATACAGAATGGCAATTTGTTATGAGAGAATGGAAGATAAAAACGATGCTATTTCAATGTATAATCGTATAACTGATGAGTTTGCAAGTTCTCCATGGTCAGAAAAAGCTCGTAAACG
>PKTG01000108.1 GCA_002869225.1 Candidatus Muiribacterium halophilum
TTCAATCTTATTTATATCAATACTTTTATCAATACGACTCGAAAGTGCTTCAGATCCAGTAGATTTGATTGTTGCAGCATCTTTGTTTGAGAATGTATTAATAAAAAGTATTAAAGCCAAACATAATACTAACCATTTTTTACTCATTCCCCCTCCTTTTTCCAAACCAAACAGTATACTTAAAAAATTCAACAATTACAATTTTTATAATTATTTTTTAACCAAAAACATAATTATATTATAATTAATCTAATTATTTTTGGTTGATTAATGGATGTAACATGAGAAGAAGATTATATATTATTAATGCTTAGCATCAATTTATTGTTTTCTGTGCAAACAAGACTCGGATTGAAGTTATAATAAATCATAAATATGGAAAAAAAAAACAAATAAACAGAGTTAAAAAAATAAAACATATATTTATTAATTAAATTTTTTATGATTTTTAATCATAAATTCTGATATAATTTAAGATACCGTTATTAAGCGGGTTGGAGGGATCTATGAACAGCAATTACAAAACTATTATATTTCTAATGGTTATCTCATTACTTTTTTGGGTTGGTTGTGGTTCAAACCAGGTAGATATAATGCCAAACCTAAGTTCAGCTAGCCTTAATATCAATGTTGAGTGGCCTGTTCGACAGCTCAATCAAAATTCAGCAAAAACGGCACCTCCTGCAGCTTTAAACATTTCAACAATAGAGATACTTCTTATAGATCTTGCAGAATATTCAGCTATCCAAGCTCAGTCTACAAATGAGATCGACAGTTTTTACATAGGAAAAGATATGAACTCCCGTTATTATGAGTTTGATGTAAAAGAGGGAAGCGAATATCGTGACGGGACTGAAATAACTGATATACCTGCCGGTAATTATGCGTTTTTCTTTATGCCGGAAGATGTTAACGGCGATTATCCTTTCTATTATTTTGAAAAGATAAGTATAGAAGATGGAAAGGCAACAAATGTAAATATACAATATGGAGATTGGACTATTGATGTTCCGGTAGGTGCAAGTGCTGCTCCTGCTATCTCTCAGAGAACTGCCGATACACTAACGCTTGACTGGTATGATAATGGGACTAACGATTCTTATGCTATTTATGTCGATGGTTCTTTATATACAAATTATGATGCAAGTCTTGATACTTCAGAAGGGTTCCTTTACCTCGAGATAACAGGACTGGATAACGGAACAGATTATTCAATTCATTTTGAGACAATAAAGGATAGCCAGGCATTAGAGCAGTTCGATATAGCTGAAAGGACTAAGTTCTTTGCAGATGTTAATCTTGAGACAGCTATTATTATTGCTCTTAACTCTGTTCTTCCTGCTGATTCACAGATATCTTCCGAATCACAGTTAACACCTGAGCTTCTAGCCAGCCCTGCTTTCACAAGTTTTATTTATACACCAACAAACACTTCACCTGCAAAAGAAAGTTCACCAAAAAAAGCGACAGGAGCTCCGCTATCAGACCTGACCGGACTTGAATTTTGTCAAAGTGTTGTGATTCTATCTATTCCTGGTAATTCTATTTCTGACATCAGTGTTTTATCAGCTTTGACTGCACTTGAAGAACTTGATATAAGCTCAAATGCTATTACAGACCTTACTCCGATAACATCGCTTTCAAACCTTGTCGATCTTAATCTTTCTTCAAATGCAATAGTTGTTCTTCCGACTCTTAGCAATCTAACTAACCTTACATCACTTGATGTTGGAGGAAATCAAATTAGTGATATCTCTGCAATCGCAGTTTTAACAAATATATCTAATCTTAACCTTAGTGGAAATCAGGTTACTGATGTTTCAGCTCTAGCTACTCTTACATTAATATCTAATCTTAACCTTAGCGGAAATCTTGTATCCGATATATCAGCTCTTGCTAGTCTTACTAATCTTCAAGCGGTCGATCTTAGTGGAAATCAGGTTACAGATGTATCTGTTCTTGCATCTTTACCTTCGCTTACCATTGTGGCTCTAGTAGGCAACCCACCTGAACTTGATCTTTCTGTGCTTGAAAACACAAATATTACGCTTGATATTATCAAAGAAACAAAAATAACTGATGTTTCAATTTCTGGCAGCAGTGATACGATAGATGTTAGTTTTTCTGTAAGAAACATTGCTGATAGTACGATTTATGCTAAATTTATTCTTTCTGATAGCAGCGAGATCGAATATCCTTCTTCTGCAACACCAATAACCATTACCGAAACTACCGGCACTAAAACTCTTTCAATAAATACACAAAGTATTCCTGAATTTTTCGAACAATATGTTGAAGATCTAAAGATTCGTATTATTCCAGGAAGCGATTATCCTGATGAGACAAACGCTGGTACAAGTTCAGCTTTTACACTTGATAATGTTCCACCAACAACACAAATAAGTAATGTTAATGTTTCAGGAAACAAAGACACGATTGATGTCAGTTTTTCTGTTGCTGAACTAGCCGACACCTCAGTTTATGTTAAATTTATTCTTTCTGATAGCAGCGAGATCGAATATCCTTCTTCTGCAACACCAATAAACATTACCGGAACTACCGGCACTAAAACTCTTTCAATAAACACTCAAAGTATTCCTGAATTTTTCGAACAAAACATTCAGGATATTAAGATCAGAATCACTCCAGGAAGTACTTATCCTGACGAGACAAACGCTGGTACAAGCAGTTTATTTGATATTTATAACGCTCCTCATCCACCACAGATTACAAACCTTTCTTACACTGAGACAGGGTCAATCATTGATATTTCATATTCACTAAATGATGATATGGATTCTACAAATGAAGTAGCTGTATATATTAAAGCAGATGGAATTAACTATGAACCATTCAATTCAAATTATATTACAGGTGATATGGGAGTATTAAACACTGGAAACACTTATAATGTGAGTTTAGACCTTGCTCCATATTATAGAGGAACGACTGAAACTGTAGCAATTGCGATCTCAGGTTCAGACTCTATATATTATGGCACCGGAGAGATATCATTTGATTACAATGCTTTTGATATGATTCAACTTAATGCATCCGAACTTTTAGCTCCATTTGAATTATTTACAAAATATACTGATAACGGGGATTTATGTGCATTAGCAACAAACGAAAACGGACTAGTCTTCTTCAAATATTATAAATCTACTTTAGATAATGCATCAGGTTCACAAATAAGTGCCGATATTTCAACAGTTATTTATCCTTCTGAAATTTCTATAACAGATTTTGATCTTATCGGTGATAATCCTATTATTACAGTTAATGATTGTATGAGTTTAACGCTGTATTACTCTAATGATGGTGGTCAGACTTTTTCTAATCTTGCAATCAATAACGATCTTATAACAATACCTGAATTTCCAGGGACCCCAATTATTATTCCTTATTGTATCCTAACCACAGATGATACTTATGCTTATCTTGGATTTTTTATGAATCTAGATGTTTCGCCTCCTCTGGCCGCTCCTCCTCGAAAAGGACAAATAATTGGCGATGGTCAACTACCACCTTTGAATCCGGATTTAACAAGCTTCTTTATTGGAAGATTTGATGGCTCTACAATAGATACTTTTGAAGTAGCTGTTATTAATGATGGAACTCAAAACTATGGACCACAGGAACCTCCTTTTAGTCTGTTAAAAACACAAAACGGAGATTATATATACAATGCTGTTGATACCACAGATGGTAGTATGATTCAGTTTGTTGCCGTAAGCGGAGATTGGGAAAACAAGATTATTCTGACACCAGATACATCCGGTTCATATGACTGTTTTAAAACTTTTGAAACAGGAACTGATGTTTTAACAGCAGTTATTTACGATGTTAGTGGTCTTGAGATGAAAATTTATTCTGGAACAAGCCTGATAGAAAGCATAAACCTTTCTCAAAACAATCCTGTTTATAGTTCACCAGCAACTGGAATCACAAAACACTATAGCTGGGACGGAAGTTTTGATCTATATGTTGGTGCTTTTACATTACAGGAAGGAACCAAAGATGAGATATACTTTATTTGCAAAGATACAGATTCAGAGAATTTAAGTGAACACTATGTATTATCTGATCATTATATTTTATCAGATGGTGCTTACTACAATGGCAAGATTTCTATTATTACAGAAGATAATATGAATGGAGATTGCTATTTGATAAGAGAGAAATAAATAGTTTAGAGGAAAATTTATGACTGTCAAAAGATTATTTGCAATTATGTTTATTTTCCTATGCACTTTAGGTGCATGGATGATCCTGGGAGGAGTAACTTCTGTTAGAACTCAGGAAAATGGGACTTTATTAAAAAAAGCTGTTGTTTCTCTTTATGGAGATAATCTTGTTATAAAACAACCAACCTTAATCTATTTAGAGAAGAAACAAAAACAGTCTAAAAAACCAAATGGCGAGATTTTTATTGAAGAGTTCGAGACTGAACATTCTATTTTCCCTAAAAAAAGCAAAGTCAGTATAGACCTTCAGTTAGATCCTAGAAAAAAAGGAGTGCTTTGGTTTCCAACTTTTAAAGCAAAGTATGATGCAAGGTACGAATTTGATATATCCGAATACAAAGATAAGGATATCTTTTTAATAAGCGAACTATCATCATCTGAATCTATCTACAAAAATGTTCATTTAAAGATCAATGATAAAAAAATCGATGATATAAGTTTTTTAATAAAAAATGAAAAGAAAAAGATAGATAATCAAAAAGATATTGTGGTTTTTAATACAACTTACGATACTACTGGATTGGAAAAATTTTCTTATCTTATGTCTCCAGGATACTCAGGGATTGCTCAGATAGATTCTCTCGATCTTACAATAAACACAGATTTTCATAACATTGATTTTATTGAAAAGACTTTAAGTGCAACTGATAAGAAAAAAACAGACAAAGGTTTCATACTTTCCTGGAAATTAGATCAGGCAATTACCGGAAAAGATATCGGAATAGTGATTCCAGGAAAACTTAATCCTGGAGATATTATTCCAAGAACGGTCTTTGCTGCTCCAATATCTTTACTTTTTTATTTTATGATAATAATAGTCTTATCTGTTGTGAAAAAAGAGAAGATCCATCCTGTGAATTACTTTTTCCTTGCATGTGCTTTCTTTTCGTTCCATCTGATGTATTCATATTTTTCAGATCATATAAATATTTATCTTTCTTTTGTAATCGCATCGGTGGTTTCTATAATATTAGTCTCTTCATATCTGAGATTGTTTGTAAGTAAAAAGATAGCATATTTATACTCGCCTTTAGCACAGATAATTTACCTTATTGTTTTTTCTTATTCATTTTTCTATAAAGGGTATTCAGGTCTTATAATAACTATAATATCTGTATGCTCGCTGTTTTTTCTAATGCAGCTTACAGGAAAGATTAACTGGCAGAAGGTATTTGAAAAATAGTTTTAATTATTTACGGCAAATAAAAAAACAATATGAGTATTCATCTTTGTATTTTTTGAATATATTTATCTCATA
>PKTG01000142.1 GCA_002869225.1 Candidatus Muiribacterium halophilum
CTTCCTCCCAATATAAAAAAGCCTTATGTTGGCTTTACTGTACTTTCTAGTATATACACCTGGAACCCATATTATATTACCTTGAGCATCCTCAAGAACAGGTATCCTATCACGAAAAAGCTTATTGATCTTTTCATCTATAAAAATCTTTTTCAACAGCTTTTTCCCGCTTATTCTATCACCATTTTTTCTATGACGCAACACAAGAGGAAAAATTAAATCTGATTCTTTTAAATCAATATAAATATCAGCATCTTCAGGCACTTTTTCTTCTTCTATTGTCTCAAATCTTATACACTCATTATCTACCGGTTTTTCTATTTTTATATCATTAAAATCTGGAAAGTATTTTTCAAATCGATCTTCCTTGAGAATATAAAATCTATCATAATCTGTAAAAAAAAGATAACCTTTTAATTCTCTTTTTTTGCATGAACTCTTTTCTTTAAGATCTAAAAGCTCTGAAAGTGCATTTCTATAAACACCTTCTTTTATTTTCAACTCTTCTCTGAAAAACATCTCAAAGAAAATATTAAGACGTTCAACAGGTTCCGAAAGTAGCTTTAGATCAAAAACAAAATATTCTTTATCATGAGAATCTTTTCTATACTCTTCAAAAAGGTTATGAAAATTATCTTTTGCGACTTTTCTATGTTCTTTTGCGGATAATGAAAGATTTTCAAAAGCATTGTATAAGGAAGGATTGATCTCTTTCATCTCAGGAATTATTTTATGTCTGATCGTATTTCTAGTATATACAGTCTTTTTATTTGAAAAATCATCTCTATATACAATTTTATTGCTCTTGAGATATTTCAGTATAGTCTCTTTTTCAACATTTAAAATAGGTCTAAGAATGCTTTTATCATCAATTCCTGTTATTCCATTTATTCCAGTTCCTCTAATGATATTAAAAAGGATCGTCTCTATATTATCATCTCTATTATGAGCAAGAGCCAGAAAGTTTATATCATGCTTATCCATGACTTCATCGAAAAAATCAATTCTTATATTTCTTGCTTTTTCCTGAATACCTTTTTTATCTTCAATACGAACATCTTTTACAAAAAATGGTATGTCGTATGTTTGACAAATATTAGAACAAAACTCCATATCCTCTACAGAATCTTTGCCACGAAGATTATAGTTTACATGTACACAAAAAACTTCTATTGGTATCATCTGTTTTAATTTTAAAAGTAAATATAGACAGAAAATAGAATCGGGACCCCCAGAGAGTCCCAATAATATTTTTAAATTTTCCTTTATTATCTTTTTTTCAATAAGATCCTTTGCGATCTTTTTCAAAATATCTTTATCAGCCAATCGTTTCCTCGTTCTCCATTTTGCTTTCCTTGTTCTGTTCTGCTACAAGCTGCTCTTCAAAATCTTCATCAGAAGATTCATCTTTAGCATATATGGTCTGGAAAGTCTTCTGTATTATAAGCATAATAGTCAGAGGAACAAAGAAGGTATATCCAAAGAATTCGACCCACGACATATTAAAAGCCTGATTCTGTGGAGGATTAAATCTGTTAAGGTTAAATAGTATTATTAAAAGTGAAAGCCATACTGTAGTAAAGTTAGGCCAAGCATCTCCTGAACGCATCCAGTGAATACCATTTGCTCTCTTCTTAGTAAAAGGCCAGAACAGGTTTGAACCCATAAATCCAAGCTGATCTTCAAGTACATGTACACAAAATCCCATTCCCATAACAAATCCATAAAGACCTGCATGAGGACTTCCAAAGATCAGTCCAATAAGCCATCCAAGTAGTCCGAAAAACACTCCAAGTGTAAGACTGTGGCTCCACTTTCTATGCCATGGGATGAAATGAGCTTCTACTTTGTCTCCTTTTTTCTCAAAACCAAAATCCGGTCCTCCAAAGATATCGACATAAGTCTCACTATCATAGGAATGAAGGACTTCACAGTCGAGTTTTGCTCTTCCAACTGTATCTCCTTCATATTCTGTTCCGGGATATGGCAGTTTGGACATATTGACAACAGGACCTATTCGAACAACAACTTCTCTGTTTTCATTATCAAAATACAAACTGTATTGTCTGAAAAGATCAGCCGAAAGCTTAACTGTATGAAGCATAAGGTTGACTTCTCTTTCTTCCTTATAAGCTTCGTTGATACATTTTGCGATAGTCTCTGCTATCTTTTGAGGATTCATATTTTCTGGATGTGGATCTACTTCATAATCAAATTTCTGGAAAAACTTAGCAAATTTGAAATCCAGAGTATCTGGTAAGATACCAAATAATCCTCCAAGTGTAATTATTATTGAATGTTCATAGTTGGCAAGATCCACTGCCGAACTTACGAAAGTAGCCGCAGCTACGCCTGATATAAAATGTGATATACCTTTCATTATATTAACCCCAGAAAACTAGCTATAGCCGGACCGAAGCCAAGCATATTGCATGTGATAGGTATGAGAAGTATCCCCATACAGTTCATTCTTCTCGAATGAAATACAACCGGAATGAGACCAATGGCAGCACAGACAGTCATAATTATAAGACCAGGAATCTGTGTTATGCTAAGTACTATTACGGTTATGAATATTAAAGTGATCCATGATACAAGTCTGTAATCATATATCTGTATAAATTTAATTGTAAGCTTTGAAAGAACAAGAAGTAGAATGAACGCAAGTCCAGCTGATATAGCAATGAAACCAAGCATCCTGAAATATGGTTCTACTCCGTATGGTTTATAGAATGATGAGATCATCCAAGCCATTCCTCCTCTTGTAAGACCTGAACCAGGAATAAATAGAAGGAAGAAAGCTCCAACATAATAAGCAAACTTTGAAACACCCTGAGACATGACGAAAAGTCTTTCATCTCTCTGTGCTGTAGCATGACCTGCAAAAAGTCCACCAATACCACCGGTTACAATCGGGAATATTGCAGCAAACATACCACCAAGCATACCAGCGCCAGTTCCTCTGGTAATAAGTTCCCAGTTCATATTTGTTGAATCAGCAATATGCTGTTTAGGTATATTTCCTCTAGAAACTATGTTCATTATTACCCAAGGTACAGCATAAAGACCTACGAAAGCAGGCATTATATTCTGAAAAGCAAATTCTATTGGGACTAAAGGTTTGTATATCATTATAAAACCAAGAAAACCTGATAGGAAAAGTGTAAAAAGTCCAGCTACAATAGATTTCCATCCATCTCTGAATTTTTCCCACACAGTTCCTCTGTCTCCGCCTTTTGGAAACTCAGACATTATTATATAAACGACAATAGTCGCTAATATCCAACCCATATGTGGCTGAAGAACTTTTCTTACAACGGCTACTATTGTTGGAAGTATAGGAGCAAGAAGTAGCATAGCAAAAGCTGCACCCAGACCACCAATTCCAGTCATTACCGCAGCTTCAAATCCTCTTCCCTGCATAAGATACTTCTGTCCAGGCATTACCATGAACATAGCAGCTTCATCAGGAGCTCCAAGAAATATTGAAGGAACGGTGTTTACAATAGAGTATCCAACAACAAGTCCTGTAACTAATCCCAAAAAGTTTTCAGGAGTCGTAAATCCATTTACCTTAGCCCATAATATGATAAGAAATCCAGCTACATTATAAATATGCAGAGCTGGAAGACATGACAAAAACGCTGACGCTAGAGTACCAACAAGCAGATACAAAAGCGGCATCGAATATGTCGATATCATAAATGAGATATTTTGTAGGATTGCTTCCATCAATTACCTCCTACTTCAACATTTTTATCATTCTTAGGTATTATCTCAAGAGTACCTTTATACTCCTCTATTTTTCCTGTAACTTTTATCCACTGTCCATCTGAAAGTTTTTCAAGAGATGGATTGTTTTTGATTCCTGATTTCCACATTAAAAGAGCTATCTCACTGTTTCCACCATTATATTTAAGAATATATTTTACACCTTTTCCAAGATCTTTTTTGTTGTAAACTCTTCCTTCAAGTGTCATGATCTGACCTTTATTAGCAGAAGTCAATTCTCCTGAGACCTCTTTAGCAATGATATCGATCTTATCAAGAAGTGTTACATTAGCAGAATGATTAGGTACGAGTTCAAGCTCACCCTTATACTCTTCCACTTTACCGTTGACTTCAAGATTAGTTCCATCAGGAAGATCTTTTAGCTGCTGTTTATATTTAAGTAATGAACCCCAAAGAAGTAAAGTTATCTTGTTTCCATCGTTATATGTAAAATCATATTTAACGCCGTTTCCAAGTTCTTTCTTATTACTTACAGTACCTTTTAGTGCTATTATCTTATCTTTATCAGCTGTTGTTACAGCTCCCTGATGCATTGGGACATCTTTTTTCTCATATTTCTTTTTAGTTGTTGGTTTCTTGTAAGTAGATTTTTTCTTAACAACACCAGAATTCCCGATTATCTGAATATCTATACCGGAATCAAGTTGAACCTGTATAGTGCCTTTATATTCGTCTACTTTACCAGTTACACTTACATTATCACCTTCATTTATTGGCTGCTCAAGTTCATCAAGTACTGATTTAAAAAGAATTACGTCTATTGAACCATAATTATAATCTACAACCAGTTTTTCAAGTCCACCAAGTACAAATTTAGTATTTACTACACCTTTGAAGGAAACTGTCTTACCAAGATCAGCCTTGGTTATCTCGCCATCAACCTCTTTTGAAGTCTTTATCTCGGTCTCAACATTTCCAGTTAGCATAAAATCGCTTGGTCTCTGAAGCATAAGCTGTAGTTTTCCTTTGTAATCCTGTACAAAAACATCTACTTCAACTTCTGATCCAGGAACAAGATTTGGAGTATCCGGCATACTTGCAGTATTCTTAATAAGTTTAATATCCTTATTCCAGACTGTGATCTCTCCTCTTTCACCTGATTTAGAAGTTATAGTTATATGACCAGGATAATTTGCAGGAGATTCTACAAGATCTACAAGATAACCTTTTATCTTGACCATCTTATTTAGGTCATTTTTCTCTATTTCCCAGAAATTCTTTTAAAGAATATCTTTTTTCTCTACAACAAGATGTTCAGGAGCCTGAATATAGAGAGCTAGACTATCTCCACCCTCTCTCACTCTAAGTGATCCTGAAACCTGTACATTTTCACCTTTTATTGGAAGTTTATCAGCATCTATGATCTTTTCTGCAACAGCTGAATAAGCCATTACTCTGACCATGTGGTCGCCTTTAACAAGAGTAAATGACATTGAGTTTGGTTTATTGTTGATATCACTATAATAAACCTTTGGCATATCACCTACTACACCATCAATTCTTACAAAAGCAAAGTTCATTGTCTCACTGACCTTATCGAATTCAAGTTCTGGTATCTGACGATTTACAGCAGCCAGATAAAGGAACAAAACTCCAAACAGAGCCACGACTAGACTTCCCATCTTAAATACTTTAAGACTGATTCTTTTTGTTACTTCTGTTCCGCAGTATGGACATCGCTCGTATGTACCAACGAATTTCCCACAACTCGGACAATGTGTCTCATTATTTTTGATCTTTTCCATATACTCCCATCCTTAATTTATTAAAAATTTTATTGAATTTCCTCAATATCTATTAATAATACAGTCCAATGAAAAGAATGACAAGGTTTTTTATTAAAATCTATCGGATTCACCCATTACACTTTACACATGACGTTTTTCAGCATTTACATGGTTTGCAATTACATTTACTACATCCACTTTTATATCTTTCCCAAAAAGCATCCTCAAGATCTATCCCTCTATTAGATGCAATTGTCATAAGCCATGCAAGCGTATCTGCAAATTCTTCCTTTATCTCCTGATCGCTTCCTTTTCGAAGAGCTCTTAATAGTTCACCGGTCTCTTCCATGAGCCACCATATATTTTCAGCCTCAGATCGTTTACTGTCCTTGTTTAAATATATATCTTCAATATGACTTTGCATTTTTTTCATAATTAATTCTAAACTCCTCCGAGATTTGACCGATATAATACTTGGTACAACTAATTCTTATTAGTTGTTTTACCCTCTCTTTCGGTGTATCGTTAAGGCGATACACCTTTTTTTTTGAATTTAAACTTATGATCAAATATATATAAACTCTTCCTTCAGGTTAACAGCTTCATGCACAGTCTTTCCAACAATACACATTCCAACCATCTTCTCATATTTCTTTCGTTTCTTTTCAGGAACATTTGGACTATATATCTTAAGAGTCACATTTCCATATCTTCTAGGTTTTTCAAGGACTTCATAACTTATATCTATATTAAAACCTTCCATTGATAATCCTTCTCTTTTATAGAAAAAACCAGCATAAGTAGCAGCACACATAGATATTGAAGCAATAAACATCTCAGAAGGATTAGGATGATTTCCATCTCCTCCATCATCTTTTGGCTGATCACATCTAAACTTTACAGGTCCGTTTGTTACTTCAAAAGTCATATTATCAATAAAATCAAGTCTCATATAAATGTTCCTCCAGAATTTTAATATTAGTTTTAATATCAGAAAATGTTAAATATTTACTCCAACATGGGTCATTATAAATTTTGCTGTCTCAAAATAAATAATAAGTCCGCCAACATCAACAACAGTGCTTATAAACGGACCTGACATAACAGCCGGATCAAACTTCAGTTTTTTTGCGATTATAGGTAGTGTACCACCAATACAGGCTGATGCCATTGTTGTAAATACAAGAGATATTGCAAGAGTAAGCGATACTTTTACTACCTGTGCGGTTATAAAAGATTGAACAAAACCAAGAACCGCAAGCATGAGACCCATTAGAAGACCTATTATAAACTCTCTTCTAAGGACTCTGAATATATCAGAATATTCTATCTCTCCAAGTGCTATACCACGGATTATCATAGTAGCACTCTGTGTACCTGTATTACCACCGGTTCCTGTTATGGTCGGAATAAAATAAGCTAGAGCAATAAGAGAATCCAGAGTCTTATCGTAAACTTTCAACACGCTTGCTGTAAAAGCACTAACTATAAGAAGTCCTACAAGCCAGATAAATCTCTTTTTTATAAGTTCGATTATTGATGTATCAAAATAACTTTCTTCCAAAGGTAAAGACGCACCTATTCTCTGAATATCTTCTGTAGCCTCTTCTTCTATAACATCAAGAATATCATCGATAGTGATTATTCCTTTTAACACTCCAGCTACATCGAGTACAGCCATTACAGTAAGGTCATATTTAATAAAAAGTGATGCTACTTCCTCCTGATCCATTCCTGTATGAGCATAGATAGTGTTTGTCTCCATAATATCCTTTAAAAACGAACCTGGTTCGGATACGATGATATCTCTAAGAGATACTATTCCCTGAAGTCTATTTGTATCATCCACGACAAACTCATAGTTGATAGTCTCAGCTTCCTGATATTTTTCTCTTAACATCTGAAGAGCCTGTTCTATTGTGATATTAGCTTTAAGACCAACATAATCTGTAGTCATAAGACCACCGGCTGTAAATTCTCCGTATTTCAAAAGAGAATCAAGATCTTTTAATTCTTCAGGATTAAGATTCTCTCGAAGTTTGTTGGATATATCATCCTCAAGACTTGCAAAAAAGTCAGCTCTATCATCAGATGCCATCTCATTTAGAATAAAGGATATGAGTTTTTTATTTTTAAGATTATAGATTATCTCGTGCTGATCATCCCATTCAAGTTCTTCAAATACATCAAGTAGCATCTCTTTATCATCGATTAGATTTATTACAAAGATCTTATCCTCAGTATTTTCAAGTTCATCAATGATTACAGCTATATCAGCAGGATAAAGATCCTCGAATATTGTCTGCAGAGTATTCGATTGTCTGTTTTCGACAAGTTCAAATATTTCCTGATCAAAGATCTTCTCAGGGAAAAAATCTCTTACTGCCATCTTATAAGTAGAGTACCCCAGGTGAGTCCGCCGCCGAACCCAGATAGAAGTACAAGATCTCCTTCTTTTATTCTACCTTGTTCAAGCGCTTCATCTAAAGCAATAGGAATAGTGCCAGCAACAGTATTTCCATATTTATCAAGATTTACAAATATATTCTCTTTAGGGATTCCTGCTTTTTTTGCTCCGCTTTGGATTATTCTTATATTAGCCTGATGCGGTATCAAAAGTTTTATCTGATCTGCTGCAATAGAGTTTCTTTCGAGTATCTCTTTTATCATAGCAGGTAGTGCTCTTGTAGAGAACTTAAAAACTTCCTTACCGTTCATCTTGAAATAATGCATTCTTTTTTCAACAGTCTCATGACTTGCAGGATTTCTTGAACCACCTGCAGGCATCTCGATATACTCGGCACCAGTACCATCAGCACCAGCCACATAGTCTATTATGCCTTTTCCTTCTTCACAAGGTTCGATGACAACCGCACCGGCACCATCACCAAAAAGCACACAACTCGTCCTATCTTCAAAATCAAGAATTGATGAACTAGTATCACCACCAACTACAAGTATTTTTTTGTGAGATCCAGCTTTTATAAACTGCGATGCTGTTATTAGTGAAAAAACAAAACCTGAACATGCCGCCTGAAGATCATAAGCCCATGCATTTTTTGCGCCTAATCTTCCCTGTATCATACAAGCTACTGATGGAAATGGCATATCAGGTGTATACGTTCCAACTATTATCATATCAAGTTCTTCCGGTCTCACACCCGCTTTTTCAAGAGCTTTCTTTGAAGCTATGAAAGCCATATCAGAAGTTGCCTGATCCTCAGCAACAAATCTTCTTTTTTCTATTCCACTTCGAGATCTGATCCACTCATCAGTAGTATCGACCATCTTTTCCATATCAAAATTGCTAACTTCTTTTTCCGGCAGATATCTGCCTGTACCTGTTATTTTAACACCATACATAATAATTTCCCCTAAAAGCCATAGATTTTTTTCAAGTCATTATACTTGAAATTTTTACAAAGTGCCACGCCCAATTTTTTCATCGCATTATAATCGTCTTTATGCATAAGAGTATAAGCTGAATGAATATATCTGCAAGGAGCAGCCATTACACAACAAGGAACTCCATTATCCATAAGATGAATCTTACCCGCATCGGTTCCGCCAGCATTTCTTGGTTGTTTATACTGATATTTTATCTTTTCTTTCTTAGCTATCTTTTCTACATAGTCAACATATTTTCTATCTGCTGCCATTGTTCTGTCAAACAGTGTGAAAGCAGGACCCTGCCCAAAATATGAAGTACAATCATCAGGTCTGTTTCCTGGTGTATCCATTGAGTATGTACCTTCAAAAATAAGAGCATAATCAGGTCTTATTGTCTTTGCAGCCACTTCTCCACCACGAAGCCCCAACTCTTCCTGAACAGTTGCAGCAAGAACAATAGTAAAATCAGGTTTTACCTTAAGATTATCAGCTATATGAAGAAGCACACTACAACCAACTCTATCATCAAATCCTTTTCCTATAAATACATTATCATTCTCATCAAGTGTAGTGTCAAACACAGCGACTGAACCTAGTTTTATTCCTAGTTTTTCCAGTTCTTTTTTGTCGTAGCCAGTATCTATAAAAAGATCTTTAATATCAACTACTTTATCTCCTCCACCTGCATGAGGAGGATTTAATCCTATAACACCTTTAACTGTCTTTTTTGTGTCCTTGAATACGACTTTTGAATTAGGAAGGATCTTTTTATCATATCCACCAAGAGGTGCGAATCTCATAAATCCTTTATCGCTTATATATGAAACTATAAAGCCGACTTCATCCATATGAGCAGCTATCATAAGTTTATTTTGGGTCTTGCCAGGGATTATACCGTAGACATTTCCTATACGGTCCTTTTTTACTTCTTTTACAGCTTTTGATTTTTTAAATCTTTCGAACATAAGATCAGCAATTTCATTCTCAAATCCGGCTGGGCCAGTAAGATTGACTAGTTTCTTAAGATCTTTCATTGAATACTCCCTTCAGTGAAGATTTTTTCACATTATACCACTAAAGAGAGAATCAGAAAAATTTTTTTTAGTTATTTATTCCACAAAATTCCAAATACGAATCTTAAACTATATGATTCATCAACAAGTGGACTATCTTTTATCTCATTATCATAAAAGTTGGTTTCAACTCCATACATCAGAGTTCTTTTAGGTGTTAGCATCTGTCTTACATTATAACTTATAGAAGGAATGATAGAGCTATCTGCTATGTATAGATTTCTGTTTATAGTTGCTTCATTAGCCGTTACTCCAAAATAATAATCAGAAAGATCTTTATCATAATATTTAAACCCCAGCTGAAGGGTTGAAGACTTTTTTCTAGTTCTGACAAGTGAATGATCATAAAAAAGTTCGATCTTTGTTCCATCTGATTTTGAAAGTACATCAGTTGCAATGTTAAGTTTAATTGGATTCTTTTTAAGTTTTAAAGATATTCCGGTCAAAAGTGAACCACTTCTTTTTTCCATTCCTACACTTAAAGGAAAATCCCCTGGCTCATAAGGAGCTCTATAATATTCAAGATGAGTCCTTATCAGGATATTTTTACTTTCACTGATATTTATCTGAACAGGTCTTGCAAGCATAGTCATTATTCTTCCAACTCCAGGAGGGATTGGAATAAACGTAATGTCGCCATCCATATCTTTAAATATAGAGGTCTTGTAAACACTCATAAAACCATAAAAATCTGGTATTTTCTGAGTATATCCACTTAATACAAATGTTATCAAAAAGATTATCAAAATGATTTTTTTCATAGATTCCTCTTTTATTCATTTACAATGATTTTTTTAAATGTTTTTCTTGAATCTTATTATAGATATAGTTATAAACGAGAAAGATAAAATTATCAACGCTATAAACTGTTTATATAAAATGGAAATTCCAGAACCCTTTAGAAATATTGAACGTATTATCACAAGAAAATATCTTAGTGGATTTAAAAAAGTAAATATTCTTACAATAAAAGGCATGTTGAAGATAGGAAAGATAAATCCTGAAAGGATAAGAAGTGGAAAGATAAATAAAAATGAGGTCATCATCGCTTCCTGCTGAGTCGAGCTTATAGTGGATATGAAAAGTCCCACTCCAAGAATAGCTAAAATATAGAAAGTTGCTCCAAAATATAAAAGGAATATATTTCCTAAAAACGGTATACCAAAAGCAAATGTCGCTACCAAAAGTGCAAGTGTTGTATCAACATATCCAATAATAGCAAAAGGAATGGTCTTTCCTAAAATAAACTCATACTTTCTTATCGGAGTAACCATTATCTGTTCTATTGTGCCACTTTCCTTTTCTCTTACTATTGCCATAGATGATAAAAGGGTTATTATAACCGTGATTATAAGCGCAACCACTCCGGGAACGAAAAAGTATCTACTTTCAAGATTAGGATTATAAAACGCTCTACTCTGAAGCTGTATCGAAGGATTTGAATCTGAGTTTTTCTGTGCGAATCTTTGTATTATTGAAGAAGTATATTTTAAAATCAAAGATGATGTATTAGAGTCTGTTCCGTCTATTATTGTCTCAAGGTATATCTTTTCACCTCTTTTTATAAATTCTGAAAATCCATCAGGAATAATAAACGCAGCTCGTACATTTCCTTTTTTTATATTCTCATCAAGTTTATCGAGATCATCAGTATACTCTTTTAATTCAAAATAACCTGATGCTATAATATCATCTATAAAAGACCTGCTTAAAAAAGTCTTGTCATGATCTACTATTAATATGTTCACATCTGTAATATCAGTCTTAACTACTATACCAAAAATAAGAGTCTGAAATATCGGAATAAAAAGAAGGAGTGCGATCATCCTTGGATCTCTGAAAACATGTAGAAACTCTTTTTTTATAATTGATAGTATTCTTCTCATACAGAACCTGCCATTCCCTGCATAAGTTTTTTATGACAGGCTTTTAATACTACAATGCAAAAAACGATCAAAAACAGAAGTTCTGGAAACAGATAATCAAGTCCCAGACCCTTTAACATTATCCCTTTTATAAGGGTAATAAAATACCTTGCAGATATTATTCTTGTAAGAATCTGAATTGGGACAGGCATATTTGCTATATCAAACACAAACCCCGATAGAAGAAAAGCTGGAAGAAAAGTAGCTACCATGGATAGCTGACTTGCAAGAACCTGTGTTCGAGTAGCAGCACTTATAAAAAGACCGAAAGAAAGTCCGCCTGTAATAAATATAAGACCTGAGAATAAGAGTAAGATCACATTTCCTCTCATAGGAATATCAAAAAGATAGATTCCCGCTAAAAGACAGATAACCATATCGAAAAAACCAATAGATATATACGGAAGCAGCTTCCCGATTATTATCTCACCCGCAGTCAAAGGGGTAGGAATAAGTCCTTCCATTGTACCAGTCTCGAATTCTCTTGCAATCGCAAGCGATGTAAGAAGAGCAGCTATTATCATCATTATTACAGCAATAAGTCCTGGAACAATAAAGTTTCTCGACTTCATCTCAGAGTTAAACCAAACTCTAATACGGTTATCAACGGTAAGAGAATCTGAATCATATGATCTTGTTGAAACACTATATTTTCCAAGAAGAGATTGAATATATCCAAGTGCGATACCTGAAGTCGTCGAATCAGCACCATCTATTATAAGTTGAAGTTGTTTTAAGTCTCTTCCAATTACAAAAGCTGCATAAATATCACCACGTTTTAACATTTCATCTACATTTACCGGATTGTAATAGACATCTTTAACATCAAAATATTTTGATCCTTGAAATAGACTGATTATATTCTCCGATTGCGTACCTGAATCAAGATTTACGATCGCAATGCTGATATTCTCGACATCCATATTTAGTGCATAGCCAAAGAGAAACAGAAGAAGAAGTGGAATCACTATACCAAGCAGAAGAGATCTGGGATCTCTAAGTATATGTATCCCTTCCTTTTTCGCAATCGCTTTGACTCGTCTAAATCTCACTTTTCTCTCTCCCTATGGACAAGAGATACAAAGACATTCTCAAGTGTCGCATCTATTCTGTCCATTGATTTTATATTTATTCCAACTTTTATTAAGGATTCTCTTAAATCATCTGCTGCTTCAGTACTGCTTGCAACTATATGTACATGTTGACCGAAATAATATTTTTCAAGGATTTCCTTCCCAAGTTCGATCTTTTTCATCAAACTGACAGCATCATCCGTCTTGATCTCAAAGATCGGTGTGTCAGCAAGCATTTCCTTGAGTTGCCCAGGAGACCCATTTGCGATTATCTTTCCATTATATATAAGAGATAATCTATTACAGTAATCAGCTTCATCCATATAATGAGTTGTAATAAATATAGTGGTTCCATCATGAGCAAGATCGTTTATAGTCTCCCAGAATCTGGCTCTGGATACAGGATCGACTCCTGAAGTCGGTTCATCTAAAAATAAAACTGGTGGTTTATGCATTATCGCACATCCTAAAGCCAATCTCTGTTTTAATCCAAGCGACAGATCACCAGTCTTTCTCTCCTCAAAACCTTTTATCCCGGATATCTCCTTTATCCAATCATGTCTTTCTTTGATCAATGATCTTTCTATTCCATATATTCCAGTATAAAAATCTATATTCTCCTGAACTTTCAGATCATCATACAAAGAAAATTTCTGAGCCATATATCCAATATTCTCTCTAACTTTTTCAGGATCTTTAAAAACACTTTCTCCATTTATAAGTGCTTTCCCTTCGGTTGGTAGTAAAAGTCCTGTAAGCATCTTTATTGTAGTCGATTTACCAGCACCGTTTGGACCTAAAAACCCAAATATCTCTCCTTTTTCGATCGAGAAAGATACATCATCAACCGCTTTAAAATCACCGAAATGTTTTTTCAGTCCTTTTACTACAATCTTTTCTTCCATATCAATTTGTGTTCGAATAATATCTGAACACATCCTCCAATGTTGGTTCACTTGATCTAATATTATCTATCATACATTTTCCATCCATATCTTTTTTTCGCTTTTCAAAATCTATATCCTGTGGAACAAATATCTTCAGTTTTTCACCAGCAAGTATGACTTCAAATTCTGGAAAACTTTTTTTGATATCTCTTTCACATCTTCTAAGCTGAGTGGACTCGACCTCATAAAATCTTCCAGGAACACTTTTCTTTAAAGCTCCAGGGTCATCATGCTTGAGTATCTTACCATCATGAAGCATTATAACCTCATTACATCTTTCGGCTTCTTCCAGGTAGCTTGTACTAACAACAATAGTAGTTCCTTTTTCCCTAAGATCATAAAGTATGTTCCAGAACTCTCTTCTTGAAACAGGATCGACTCCATTAGTTGGCTCATCAAGGACAAGAAGTTTCGGAGAATGAATAAGTGTACATGCTAGAGCTAGTTTCTGTTTCATTCCACCGGATAACCTTCCGGCTAGTCTTTCCTTAAATTGATCTATAGAAAACGAACTAAGTATCTCATCTATCTTTTCATTTAACTTTTCCTCAGCTATACCAAATATCTCAGCATAAAAGGTTATGTTTTCAAGAAGTGAAAGATCGTTATACAAAGCAAATCTCTGCGGCATATATCCGATTATTTTATGAACTATTTCCGGATTATCAACTGTATCCTTACCACTTAGATCGTATTTGCCAGAATCTTTTTTTAAAGTAGCCGCTATTATCCTAAGAAGTGTAGTCTTACCAGCGCCATCCGGCCCTACAACTCCAAAGATCGAACCATCCGGCACATCAATTGATATACCATCAACAGCTTTTACATTACCATAATATTTTTTTATTTCCTTTAAACTGATCAATTCTCCTCCATAGAGACATCAACTGGCATTCCCTGTTTAAAAACATCTTCAGGCATATTTTCGATTTTGAGCTTTATCATATACATAAATTTTGCTCTTTCATCTCTTGTATGAACCTGTTTTGGAGTAAATTCAGCTTCTGATGAGATATAAAAGACATCAGCTGTAAAAGTCTTCCCGTTTATAGCTTCTGTTGTAACCTTCATCTTTGTGCCAATGTTCACTTTACCTAACATAGTTCCAGGAATATAAGTTCTTATATATGCACTTTCCGGTCTAACAATCGAAACTACAGATCTTCCCTGTGATGCTGTCTCACCCGTATCAATATAAATCCTGTTAACAATACCGTCAAAAGGAGATAATAGATTAGTATAAGAAAGTTCCAGTTTTGCCTGTTTCAAAGATGTTTCAGCTTTTTTCACCTGAGCCTTAAGACTATTTATAGTCTCTTTTCTCACTCCTTTTCTAGCAAGTTCGAGGTTTAGTTTTGTCTGTTTATAAATAGCTTCGCTCACACTATAAAGATTTTTGACCTGATCGAGATCTTTCTGACTTATAGATCTTCCTGAGAAAAGTTCAGTTGCCCTATCAAGATCTGATTTTAATTTTTGAAGGTTAGCTTTAGCTTTTACCACTTCAAGCTCCGCCTTCTCAATATCTTCTAATCTAGTCCCGTTTATGGCTTCAGCAAGTTTGGCCTCAAGACTCTTTAAAGTAGCACTTGAACTTTCAACGATAAGCTTATACCTTTCCTGATCTAATACCATCAATTTTTGACCACCGTTTACAATCTGACCTTCATCTACATTTATCCTGTCAACAAACCCATTTACTCTGAAAGCCATATCGGCTGTATCCATCTCTATAATCCCGCTTGAAAAATATCCATTTCCATTGTTTAGTAGTTTAAACTTAACAAACAGACCTATTACGACTAGAAGCAAAACAATCGCAGCTATTTTTCTCTTCATACTTCCTCCTCGTTCTTACCATAAAATCCATAAAAAATCAGTTCTATATATTGATCGATGATCTCATCTCTACTTTTTGAAAAATTTCCTTTCACATCAGCTTTTGATATTATTTTTTCCCTTACTTCAGGGATAACATTTAAAAATAGAGTCGATGATAATAAAAATGCATGTGATAGAAACGGATCTTTTTCATTAAGTGAATCCCTTTCAATACCAGGTAAAATAATCAGCTTTCTTACTAATTTAAATAGCTCGATAATATATTTGATAGCATCTTCAGGTATAGTAGCAAATCCTGTTGAAACTTCTCTAAGCATAAGTCTGAAGACCGGTTTCACATAATCAGGAGCGGATGTGATCGTTTTAATAAACTTTCTGATATTTTGTTTAGAAGAAGCTTTTTCATCTATTATTTCGTTGATCATTGAAGAAATACTACCTACAAAAGTCTTTATGACTTCTATATATAATCTTTCCTTGTTTCAGATATGATAATAGATAGTAGCTTTATTCACTTTTGCTTTTTTTGCGATATCATCCATTGAACTGCCAGCATATCCATACTCTGAAAACACTTTCAAAGCTACACTTACAATGCGGTTTGTATTCTCTTTCTTATCCATAATTCTTCCTTTACTCTTCGGTTATACTATTCAGTATAACTATTTAGTTACATTTTGTCAAATCACGATTTTTAAATAAAAAAAGACGGTCTAAAAAACCGTCTTTTCTTATTTTCGCTGAAAAAAGATTTAAACAAAAACAATATTTTAGATATCAAGTATTATAAAACGATACATGTCATTTTCATCCGTAACAAGAACTATTATTTCCTTTTTGTCTTTTTTCTTAGCATCCTTTATAGCGTCTCTAACATCTGCAAGACTTTTTATCTCTATATCATCTATCTTTTCAATTATATCTCCTTCTTTCATTCCCTGATAATAAGCAGATGAAGTTCGTTCAATATCACCAACTACTATCTTGTTTCCTTTTTTGGTTAAGTTTATTCCTTTAAAACCATTTTCTGTTGTTGCTTTATCTATCGATTCTTTTATATTTTCCGCATCCGCAAAATTTGACGAAGTGTCATCTTTAGCATCGAGTTTCACTTTTATTATCTTTTTCTCACCATCTCTATAAACAGTGAAATATACTTTTTCACCCACTCTTCTTGACCTTACGTACTGGACAAGGTCGTTTGCTTTTGTGATCTTTGTCTTATTTGCCATTATGACTATATCACCAGGCTCTATTCCTGCTTTATCGGCTGGACCACCTTTTTCTATCTTAGCGATCACAGCACCACCTTTTATTTTATAGTACTGCATTATCCTATACGACATATCCTGTAAATAAACACCCATATATGGATAAATATGCTTTCCGTATTTAAATATCTCTTTTACAATAGGCATCACTTTGTTTATTGGAATAGCAAAACCAAGCCCCTGCCCCATAGGTATTATAGCTGTGTTTATTCCAACTACCTGGCCATGAACGTTCACAAGTGGACCACCCGAATTACCAGGATTAATAGAAGCATCTGTCTGAATAAGTCCTTCCATAACAGAATTACCATCAAGGGGAAGGTTTCTTTTAAGTGCGGAAACTACACCTAAAGTTACTGTCTGTTGAAGTCCAAATGGTGAACCAACAGCAACTACAAAATGACCAATACTAAGATCATCGGAATCACCTATCTCAGCAACTTCAAAATCTCCTGCTTTTTCAGGATCGAATTTTATAACAGCTATATCGTTTGTCTTGTCAAGCCCAACTACTCTACCATCAGTCTTAGATTCATCGTGAAATGTTATCTTCACCTGTGCATCTTTGTTATCTATCACATGAGCATTTGTGATTATATAACCCTTATCGGATATGACAAATCCGGTTCCCTGACCTTGAGATGGAACGATGTTATTTTTATACCTTCCCGGTGCATTTCCAAAAAGCTGATCAAGGAAAGGATCTCCAAAACCCATCCTTGTTCTTTGTTTTACATAGATCACAGTGTCGATATTAACCACACAAGGTTGTATCTTTTTTGCAACATTTGAGATTGTGTCATCGTTGATGACAAAAGAGAAAGAAGTACTAACCAGAAGATAGAGGAACATAAAAACAAAAATCGTCTTTTTAATAAAAGACCTCCCTATACAATATAAAATATAGAATATCTTTTATGCCCCCATTAGAAATATTTTATACCTAATTACAATAATCAGTCAAGGGGAATTTTCCAAATAACGAAATCAGATAAATAAAAAACAAGGATTAGGGATTTGGTCAATAACTTATGAGAACTAGCTCAAAAAACACTGTGTGGTAGATACAAGGAAGTTTCGCTCGAAGCACTTACCCAAAGCGATTCATGTGCAGAGAGTGAAACAGAATTGGAGTTAACACCGATTAGTGTTTTGAATTCTGGATTCCGGCACAAATTCAAAGCCGGAATGACAGTCTTTTTGACTAAGGTTTTTTAAGATTTTTTTTTGATTCCTATAACTGGAAAACATAGTTTTCCGAATCCTTTAACAGAATCCTTTTAATTATCCATCTGTTCCTGTAATTTTTTCAGTTTTTCTTTAGCTGCCTTGAGTTTATCCTCATAGAAATACATCATCGCAGGATAATAATCCTTCTTCTCATACTTATCATTATAATTAAGCGAGAACCAAAGGTCATATTCATTCTGAAGCTGAGCCACTTCGCTTTCTGCACTACTTATACTCTGCTTTAATTTTTCATCTGCAGCTTTTTTCTGATCCTGCTTAGGTTGCTTTTCTTCTATGCTTTTATCAGGATCTTTTTGTTTGTCTTCGTTTTGATTTTTATCAGGAGTTGCAACTACGAAATTATCAACCGGAGTCTTCTCATCTTCTGATTTTGGCTTCTCACCTGTTATGAGCCACTGCAATTCATATATCTTCTTTTTAGCATAATTGACATACTTTTCGTTATCCGGAAATCTTTTTATACCATCTGAAAAGAAGTTAATAGACTCTTTATAGTTTCCTCTGACTCTCATTAAAAAACCGAGTTTATAATAATATTCTACTTTAGGTTCTTCAGTGACTTTTTTGAGATATTTAGTGGTTATCTTATCAAGAAGTCCTTTATCATCAAATGCAAGGATCTTTGAATCCTTAAAAAGAGCTTTTTCAAAAAGATCAAGAGCTTGAGGTTCATTATCCTGACCAAGAGCAGCCATAGATTTAAGATACATCTCCTGTGCCTGCTGATTTATATCCACAGCAAGGACATTAAGAAAAAAACAAATTATTAAAAAAAGACTAAGACTGTTTTTCCTCAGCTTCAATTTTATTTTTTTCATCCTCTACCTCTCTATTTTTCTACTGAATCTTGTCCTGACTTACTTTAAAAGCGTATGTGAGTTCTTTGAGTTCTGTTACGACCTCTGTGAGTTCAAGGATTATTCTTTCCTTTTCCTCTTCATCTATCTCATCCTGTTTTAAAGTCATAGGTACCTGATTTATGATTCCAATAACCTTTTCGATCACTTCTCTATCCTTTACAACAAAGGTCTCAAGGTTTTCTGTCATCTTATTAAAGATATCAGCAAGTTCAGTCAGTTCATCACCTTGTCTAAGTTTTATTCTAAGACTAAGATCGCCGTTTGCTATCTTCTTTGAACTCTGCTCAAATCTATATACTGGACCCGCTATCTTATGGGATAGTATAAGTGAAAACAATGATACAAACACTACAAGTATTGGGACCCGAATAAAAAGAAGCATGTTTACATTTGTCCAAATCGTATCAAGCTCTGCATACTGGAAAGAAGCAGGATCTGCTATCTTAGACCAAATGCTGTAATAGATGGACCATCCAACGATAAGAGCTGATATAAGCATTATCATCACTACTGAAAACATATATCTAAACTGTAATCCTCTTTTTATAAGGAATATTTTTCTTCTAAAATTCTTTTCCGCCATGAATCCTCCTACTGATCCGCCAGTTCTGGATTGTGTTTTGTACAATAAACCTGACCAGCAGAATTTATCATGTACACTCCGCCAGACGGACAGTATAAATATTTACCAGTTGTATAGTTTTTTTCTTTAAGCATTATTATATCGATAGGTTTGTCAGGAACCATATCGTTATCTGAGTTTTCGAGTTTATACTGTTCGACTATCTTTCCAAGTTTCGTTCTAATTGCTGAACATGATATCGAACCAACATCTCCTTTTAATTCCGAATATTGAGGAATAAGAAATATCGCAGTGATTATCAATACACCAATAATAAACAGAAAAAAGAAATCAAAATTTGCAAAACCTTTTTTTTCTTTTCTATTTTTCATCTTTTATACTCTCCAGTATAGACATTAATTCAGGTGGCATCGGAGCTTTTATATATATCTCCTTGCCACTGACAGGATGTATAAATACGATTTCCTTAGCATGCAAAAACTGCCCTGTCAGACCAAATTCATTTGTCTTTGGTCCATATACATCATCACCTACTATAGGATGTCCAACTTTTGCAAGATGCACCCTAAGCTGATGAGTCCTACCGGTCTTAGGAAAAAGTTCGAGATATGAATAATCACCGTACTCAGCTTTTACTTCAAAATGAGTAACAGCTGATTTCCCCCCCGGCTTGACCGACATCTTACGACGGTCCTTTGTACTTCGACCTATAGGCATATCTATAATGCCCTGCAAAGTTTTAAATCTATTATAACATAATGCTATATATTTTTTTTGAATTTTTTTAAGTTTGAAAAGCTCTACCATACCATCATAAGTCTTCATATCTTTTACAAAGACCACAATACCTGAGGTGAACCTATCTATTCTGTGCACTACACCAGGTCTCTCATAACTAACAGGTGCAAGTGGCACACCAAGAAATATAAGATGATTTACAACAGTAGGGTCCTTTACACTTTCTGCAGGATGAACTACAACTCCACGAGGTTTATTCACAACTATTATGTTTTCATCCTCGTATAGTATCTCTATTCCCTTCACTTCTGCCGGGTTTAGTTTATCAGGCTCTTTATATTCAAAATCATACTCTATGATATCACCCTGAATGAGTTTCTGATTTGGTTTAACTTTGTTTCCGTTTACTCTAATAGTACCATCTTTAATCAGTCTCTGAAGTTTTGATCTTGAAAGATCATGTATAAGGTTTTCCGCAACATAAAGATCTAATCTCTGAAAGTCGTGTTCTATCTCATGCAAAGCTTTATAATCAGGCATCCGGGGCCTCTTTTTTATTATATTTCAATTTATATCCAAATATCGTTATAGCAACTATAGCAAATAATGATATCCATTGCGAGGTCGAGAAAAACATCAATCCTCCACGAGGGTCTCCTCTGAAAAACTCGTTAATAAATCTGAAGATCGAATACCAGGTAATATATAAAATAAAAAGCTGGCCTTTATATTTTCTGCGACTATGCCAGAAAAGCAATGTACCTACGATTATAAGAAGAAAGAAGACCTCGATAAGCTGAGACGGTATTCTTGGAACTCCATCTCCGATAGCTGGAAACACAATTCCTATACAACTATCCGTTGGTCTTCCATAACAGCATCCATTAAAAAAACATCCCATTCTACCAACAGCATGACCAAATGGGACAATAGGTGCAACAAAATCCATATACTTTCTATAATCCAATTTATTTTTAAGTACATAGTAAAAACCACCCGCAGTACCACCGATAAGTCCACCTAAAAATACAAAACCTGAACGTAAAATATCCAGAGTTAAACCATGCTGCATTATATACTTCCATTCAACTATAATACTTAGAAGTTTTGCGCCAGCAAGTGAAGAGAACATAATATAAAATGCCATGTCCCAAACTTTTTCAGATGAGATTTTCATCTTCTTTCCACGAAGTTGTCCAAAAGCAAAACAAAGAACGAAAGCCGCTGCAAAGAAAAAACCGTATGCTCTTACTTCAAGTGGACCAAGACTAAACAGTATCGGCTTCATGCTTTTTCTCCTTTTTTTCATCATCAAAGAACAGTATCTCGAAGAAAAGCATAAAGATACCTATATCAATAACTACATCTGCAAAGTTAAACACCTGAAAGTTGATCACTCTAAAATCTATAAAATCTATTACATAACCATAAAGGAATCTATCGAATAGATTACCCAGAGCTCCTCCTAGTAAAGAACCAAGAGCCACCTGAGTCCATAACTTTTGAGCACTTCTTGAAAAAGCAAAGTAAAATATCAGAACAACTGAAACAACAGCAACGATTATTAAAAACAATCTTTTATGTGGAAACAATCCGAAAGCTGCTCCAGGATTCTGAATATAGGTTATATGAAGCACTTTATCTATGACCGGAAAAGTCTGTTTCAGATGCATATTACTTACTACAACTATCTTTGTCAGTCTATCGATAATAAAGAATAATCCAAATATACCAAAAAAGAAAAATCTATAATATAGTTTTTTTATATTCTTAAGGAAAAAAACAGGCCATACAACAAAAGTCCCGATTATTACGGTCGAGACAAACATTATTCTCATTATATAATCTCTCACTTAACCACACCTTTCATACATCGATGAAGATATACAAGATGAGCTGAATTCTCTATACTTGATATCCATTTTGCAGCTTCTATAAGGTCATCTCCAACTGCAAATATTCCATGTCCAGCAACTATAACAGCTTTATCTTTTTTTAGCACATTAGGAATCTCGAGAGCGACTTCCTCACTTGCAACACTTTGACGAACATGAACTATCTTTACTCCGTTAGGGAAATATACTTTTCCTTCTCCATCCATTGGCATAAAATGATCATTATCAAATGATAGCACAACAGAATACGGAGCATGCGCATGTACTATTGCATTGACTCCGGTCTCTTTATATATTGCTCTATGAACCGAGACTTCACAGGAAGCTCTTCCTATTTCCTCGCCGTTCAGATCCACACGCACAAGGTCCTCTTTTTCCAGAAAGCCTAATTTACTTCCTGTTGCGGTTATTAAAACATCCTGATCTTCTCTAACACTTAAATTACCTGAGTGAAAATTGTTTAACCCCGCATGAAAGAGCTCATTACCTATCTGTCTGAACTTTTCGTAATATTTAAAAATATATTGATATCTCATACTTTATCCTAATGTTTTTTTTATATTTTCTTCAAATGGAGCTGTAATCACACCTTTTTCTGTGATAATCCCAGTTATAAGTTCCCCTGGAGTAATATCAAATGAAGGGTTCTCAACATGACAATCAGTAAAGGTAATATGCTGTTCTCCGATTTGAATCACCTCACAGGCTTTTCTAAACTCTATTGGAATATCCTTGCCAGATTTTGCTTTCTTATCAAAAGTTGAGAATGGAGCTGCGATATAAAACGGTATATTATGATGTTTAGCAAGAATAGAGAGTGAATAGGTACCTATCTTGTTTGCTGTATCGCCGTTTAATGCTATTCTATCAGCACCAACTACTACAAAATCTATCTTTTTCTGAGACATGAAGTATCCTGCCATATTATCACAGATAAGCGTATAAGGAATCTGTTCTTCATGCATCTCAAACGCTGTTAGTCTTGCCCCCTGAAGATACGGTCTAGTCTCATCAACAAACACATGAATATCACCATATAGTTCATGAGCCTTCCTTACCACTCCCAGAGCTGTACCATAACCACCGGTTGCAAGTGCACCAGCATTACAATGTGTAAGAATATTCATACCAGGTTTTACAAGCTTAGCACCGTTTGCGCCTATAGCTTCGTTTATCCTAATATCCTCTTCAAGTACTTCACATGCATTTTCCCAGAGAATATCAATAAGCTCATTTCTTTCTTTACCTTTTTCGCTAAGCTCATTGACCATATCAGCAATATTATCTACTGCCCACATAAGATTTACCGCTGTTGGTCTGGCTTCCTTAAGATGCTCAAGCGAGTTCATAAAAACATTCATCTCACTTGCTTCCTTATAAGCAAAAAAAGCACCAAAAGCTGCGGTTATACCGATAGCTGGTGCTCCTCGAACTACCATTTCCTTAATAGCAGTAAAGCAGTCGTCCAAAGACGCTGCTTTTATATTTTGAACCTTTACAGGAAGATATCTCTGATCAATAAGATCTATTGTCCTGTCATCCTTGTTTACCTTGATCGCTTTTACTTTCATTTTTTTTCCTCTTTATCAGGGGTTGTTTTTTTTCAACCTTTTGCACTTCACCTTCGTTAAGGTCAAGAGATTCCATGTAGGATTCCAAAAGGGATTTCAAATCCAGTTTAATCATCTTTTTCTTTTGATTCAAGACTTTTATATGTTTTAGAAGATCTTTTGCTTCTGATTTTGCTTCATCGACGATCTTTTCAGCATTAAGTTCTGCTTCTTTTATGATTATCTGTGCTTCTCTTTCTGCATTTGTGGTTAGACTACTTGAGGTCTTCTGCGCTGACAGAAGAGCCTGTTTAAGGGATTTTTCCATCTGTGAGAACTCTTTAACTTCTTCTTCGAGTTTTGCTATTTCTTTAGTAAATTTTCTATGGTCAGTATAAAGTCTTTCGTATTCAGCCGCTATTCTATCGATAAACTCTTCTACTTCCTCAATATTATAGCCTCTGAAGGCTTTGTTAAAAACTCTCTTTTTGATATCAAGTGGTGTAATTCTCACCTGAACCCTCCCCAAATAACTATATTAGCAGTCTTAGTATTATTTGTTCAACCAGTCCCAGTATAAAAAATGCAATAATAGGTGACAGGTCGAGTCCTGCGTTGCCCAGCGGTATTATCACTCTCAAAGGTTTTAGTATAGGATCTGTTATGTCATAGACGAAGTCTACAAAATCGTTTGAACCTCTTCTCAACATTATCCATGAAAAGATTATTCTCACAATTATAAGCAGCCTCAAAGCCATGAAGATTATACTTACTATCTTTGGAGCAGAATACATATTATGCTTCTTTCGCGTCCTGCATCACATTAGATTCTTCTTTTTTCTTATCTTCGATTATATTCATAGTATAAGGTGTGAAAAGGAATATTTCTTCACCTATTTTCTGCATATTTCCGTTAAGTGCGAAAGTTGTTCCACAAATAAAATCGATGATTCTTTTAGCTTCTTCTCTAATAACATTTTTTAGATTTAGAACGATTGCTTTTCTAGCTCTTAGAAGTGAAGTCACTCTTTTTGCATATTCAAAAGATTCAACGCTTACCAAAACGATATCGTTTCCGTTCCTGTTCGCTAGGTTTACTACTTTTGGATTTTCATAATCCTGCTCAAGATACTCCTCTTCATACTCTTCGATCCCAATGAGACCGAGAAATTTTCTCCATAATGATTTTTCAGCCATTTTACCCCCCTGAATTTAAGTAAATATATAGCTTCCTATTCTTAAGATTGTAGAGCCTTCTTTTAGAGCAAGACGATAATCATCTGTCATACCCATTGATAGCTCTATTAAGTTTAATCGACTATTATTGTTTCTTGTATTAATATTATCTCTGATTTTCTTCAAATTACAAAAACACTCTTCTTTATCTTTATCATCACCATCAAAAGGTGAGATCGTCATAAGTCCCTTAACATTGACCTTTTCAAGAGTTTCAGATGAAAGTTTTTCAAAGAAACCCATGGTGTCCGCCGGTAAAATACCACTTTTTGAATCTTCACCGGAAAGATTTATCTCCACCAGACAATCTATCTTATTTTCAAATCTTTTTTCGATCTCTTTAACAAGACGGATTGAATCAATTGAATGGATCATGACAAGATTTGGTATTTTTGAAAGATATTTTACTTTATTTCTCTGCAAGTGACCTATCATATGCCATCTGATGTCTTCTGGAAACTTTTCAGCTCTATCTTTAAGCTGCTGAACATAGGATTCACCAAAATCCCTATGACCTGCGTCATAAGCTTCCATAACTTTTTCATCAGGTGCATATTTAGAAACAGCGACAAGGGTTATCTCCCTGCCGCTGCCTAAATTTATTATATCCTCTTTAACTTTTGTTAAACGTTCTTTAACTGTACCCATTTAGAAAAAAAGTGTGTCTCTTTCACTTCTCATTTTGATCTCAACGATCTCATCAAGTTTTTCGTTTAGGTCTTTGATCATGTCTTCTGTTAATCTAGTTCGTTCCTTATTCATCTCAACCCTCCCCAAGGTTTGTCCTATATAAATTATCGTCGTAAATTGGACATTACTTTAATATTGGCCAAAAAGATGGCGTGAATAGTGAGTTGTGANTTGTGAGTGGAAAAATCTTTGATAAAAAAAAGATTCGTGAAAATGAAATGCATTTTCACAGTTATTGTAGGGACTGTACCTGTGTGTCAGTCAGTAAAAAGGATTTAAAATCTTAGTGATATGTTTTGAATTACTTAAAATCTGTTTTATACTCCACTAATCAAAAACTCTTGATAACCGGGTCAGAGTCGATCCTATCCTTTACGTTTTTAAAAATTTATTACATTCATTTTTATATTAGTCTCTGTCAATTTTTTCAATTCATATTGGATGTTTTGGAAGCATTTCGGTACAATCTGTAAGTTGTATTTACAAATTGTACCATTTCCTGATATAATTTAAATATGTATATAAAAAGAAAGATGACAAATAGATTAAAAGAATTAAGTAAAAGCTTCCCTGCTATTGCTATTGTTGGTCCGAGACAATCCGGGAAGACTACTATTGCTAAACAAACTTTTCCTGATGCACTATATTACTCACTTGAATCACCTGATACAAGATCATTAATAACATCAGATCCAAGAAGTTTTTTTAAAAATCATAAAAAACCAATGATACTTGACGAGGTTCAAAAAACACCGGAAATCTTTTCATATTTACAGGAGTTCATTGATTCAGAAAATAAACCTGGTCGTTATATATTAACCTGATCTCAGAATTTCTCAATTTATGAAAAGATCACACAAACACTTGCCGGAAGAATGTATATTTGTAAATTATTACCATTTTCATTGTCAGAAATAAAAGGTAAATATAAATCGGATGATTACCATCAACTGTTATTAAAAGGTTTTTATCCAAGACTTTATTCCACCAACATGAAATACTGCGATCTTTATCCTTCATATATTGAGACTTATATCGAAAGAGATGTCAGACAAATCAAAAACATTAAAGATCTATCTCTTTTCATAAAATTCTTGCAGATAGCTGCCGGACATGTAGGCCAACTTGTCAATCTATCAGAAATCGGCAATCAGGTCGGGGTATCCCATAACACCGTTAGAGATTGGTTTTCAATCCTTGAAGCAAGTTATATAGTGTTTTTCCTGAGACCTTTTCATAAAAACATCAAAAAAAGGTTGGTTAAACAACCTAAACTCTACTTTTATGATACAGGAGTTTTATGTAATCTGCTCAATATAAGTGATTTTGATCAACTTTTCTCTCACTATAATAAGGGAGGGATTTTTGAATCTTTTGTTATATCTGAATTTTTTAAAAGGAAATTCAACACAGGTTCTCAGGAAAAGTTTTCTTTTTACCGTGATAGTAAAGGACATGAAGTCGATCTTCTTATTGAAAAAGGACAGAAAGTTGATGCTATCGAGATAAAATCCTCCTCAACCTTTAATAAATCTTTTTTAAAGAACATAAAATATCTAAATAAGACTGCTGATGGTATTATAAATGATTCTGCTGTCATATACGGCGGAAATCTTAAAAATTCAATTAATAACATCGATATAATTCCTTGGAAGGATTTCTAATTCGGTACAATCTGTAAGTCGCATTTACAAATTGTCCCATTTTCAGATTTTTATGTCTTTTTTTATGATACCTTTGAACAATTGTATTTTGTGTTAATCATTATGAAGGATTAAGCTAATAGAAAAGTGAAAACTGAAGAAGGACTAGCAACGCTAATTCGATGAAGTTTGAAATTTTATATTTGTTTAAGACAATTAATCAGAATATGAAATATACTTTTTTAAAGGTATATTTATGTTATAATGTTTTCTAATATAAATAATTAATAAACCTTCAGGAGATTTGTAATGGCGACATACAAGATCATCGACGATATAATGAACCTTTCCTCTCAGGAATGGAAAGAAAGAAAATCCTCTGCAGATA
>PKTG01000040.1 GCA_002869225.1 Candidatus Muiribacterium halophilum
ACCAGCACACATCGATTATTTTATTCCTTTAATAAAATAGTTATTGTTTTCTATCGAAAAAATGTCGCAGACATATTTTTCAGTATTTCGGTATTATGGTATTCTCGTACTTTGGATTTTTTTAAAACAGGATTTAGGAATTAGGAGTTAGTGTAGGACTTAATAACTGGATTTTGGATTTTGGGAAGATCAAAACCACCCCAAACACCAGATTCCAAACCCCACGCTTTACAGATTTTCTGCCTTTTTTCATATTACCTNCCTGCTTTTTACTATTCACCACTCACTTCTCACTAAGAGCTGATAAGCTCTACTCACTAGAACCGTAAGGTTCGCTCACCGCTTCTAAACAAATTCCTTTGTATATGACCTTTTTGATTTTCTGATGCCTTCTAAATTTCCCTGATAGAGAACTTCTCCACCGCCTTCTCCACCATCGGGTCCAAGGTCTATTATATGGTCTGCAAACCTTATGACATCCAGGTTATGTTCTATAACAACAACAGTGTTTCCACGAGAAACAAGTCTATCAAGAACACCAATTAATTTGGATACATCATCAAAGTGTAGTCCTGTTGTTGGTTCATCAAGTATATAGATAGTATCACCTGAAGAAACTCTGGAAAGCTCTGTTGAAAGTTTTACTCTCTGTGCTTCGCCACCTGAAAGAGTTGTAGCAGCTTGTCCAAGATGCATATAAGAGAGACCAACATCATTTAAAGTCTGCAGTTTTCTTTTTAGAGCGTTATGTGCATCAAAGAATTCTAAAGCCTCTTCAATAGTCATATCAAGTATCTGGGCTATGTTTTTGCCTTTATATTTTATCTAAAGTGTCTCTTTATTATATCTGGTTCCGTGACATTCCTCACATTCTATATAGACATCGGGAAGAAACTGCATCTCTATCTTTTTTATTCCCTGTCCTTCACAGGCTTCACATCGGCCACCTTTTACATTGAACGAGAACCTTCCGATCTTATATCCTCTTACTTTTGCATCCTTAACCTTAGCAAGTAGCTGTCTGATATGAGTAAAAAGTCCTGTATAAGTGGCAGGATTTGACCTTGGGGTCTTTCCTATCGGCATCTGATCTATCATAACGACTTTCTTTATTGAATCAGGTATTTTGATCCCTTTATTTCTAAGTGGTCTTACATTGCTTCCAAGAAGGTGTTTTTTCAGCATAGGGTACAAAGTATCATTAACAAGGGTCGATTTCCCTGAACCAGATACTCCTGTTATCACAGTAAAGTTACCAGTTGGAATTTCGACATCTATATTTTTAAGGTTATGACCTATACAACCTTTTAATTCTATATAATCTGGCTTTTTTATTCTATCACCTTTATCTGCATGAACCTTTTTCTTCCCGTTTAAATATTTTGCGGTTAAGGATTCTTTTGACTTTAAAAGTTGTTTTACATTACCGGAAAATACAACCTCTCCACCATGTATTCCAGCACCAGGACCCATATCTATCACATGATCGGCTTGTCTTATAGTATCCTCATCGTGCTCGACTACAAGAACTGTATTTCCAAGGTCTCTAAGTCCCGTCAGTGTCTTAAGGAGTTTCTGATTATCCTTTTGATGAAGTCCTATAGTAGGTTCATCAAGAACATATAATACTCCAACTAAACCAGTACCAAGCTGAGTAGCAAGTCGGATTCTCTGATACTCACCACCTGAAAGAGTATATGCCAACCTATCAAGAGTAAGATAACCAAGACCCACATTCTGTAAAAATAAAAGTCTATAACTTATTTCCCGAAATATTTGTTTAGCAATAAGCTTTTCATTTGTTGTTAATTTTACTGTCTTTACAAACTTAATAGATTCCTCAACGGAAAGTGCTGCTATCTGTGGGATATTCTTATCATTTATCCTTACAGCTCTAGCTTTTTCGTTAAGTCTAGTTCCACCACAGGTCTCACAAAGTTGCATTCTCATGTATTTCTCAAGTTTTTTTCGAGAATCATCAGAGTCAGTCTCTCTATGAAGTCTTTCTATTCTTGTTGCAAAACCTTCAGCTTTTGCTTTTCTTTTCCAGACCTCTTTATATTTTGAACTCGTTATCTCAATATCTATCTTTCTATCACTACCATATAAAAAATAATTCTGTTCTTTTTCTGTAAGTTCATAGAATTTCTTATTTGGGTCTATATTGTATGCTTTTATAATTGAATTTATTATCCCCGAATAATAACCTGCAGATGTCTTACTCTTAAAAGGTAAAAAAGGGTTCTGACCAATCGTTATCTGCGGATCTACCATAAGCTCAAGATCGAGTTCCTTTCTAAATCCAATCCCTTCACATTCCGGGCAAGCACCAAAAGGACTGTTAAAAGAAAAAAACCTTGGAGATATCTCAGCCAGCGAATATCCACACTTTGAACATGAAAAATGTTCTGAAAAAAGTATCTCCTCTTTTGTATCATGATCTTCTATTATTACAAGACCTTCACCCATCTTGAGTGCAAGTTCTACTGAATCGGACAATCTTTCAGCATTATCATTTGTATTTTTAATTCTATCAACAACAGCGTATATTGAATGTTTTTTCTTTTTATCCAGCTCAGGATATTCTTCTGACAGGTAATAATCTCCATCGACTTTTACTCTAAGATATCCTTCTTTTTTTATCTTCTCAAAAAGTTTTTTATATTCACCTTTTTTTTCTCTGATAAGAGGTGCAAGTATTATTACTCTTTTATCTTTAAGAGTATCCTTTACCTGCCGCAAAATCGCCTGTTTGTGCTGACTTTCTATCCTGATATCACAATGAGGACAATATACTTTCCCCACTCTTGCAAAGAAAAGTCTAAGATAATCATATATCTCTGTGATCGTACCTACAGTAGATCTTGGATTATGTGAAAAACCTCTCTGCTCAATGACAATAGAAGGAGATAAACCATCGATCTGATCGATATCCGGTTTTTGCATAAGACCAAGGAACTGTCTTGCATAATGAGATAGAGATTCGACGTATCTTCTTTGACCTTCTGCGTAGATAGTGTCAAAGGCAAGAGAGGATTTACCTGAACCCGATAGTCCTGTTATAACCGTTAGGCTATCACGAGGGATCTGAACATCGATATCCTTCAGATTATGCTCTCTTGCACCTTTAACAACTATGTCTTTGTTATCATTCTTTTTCATTTTACATATGCCTTGAGATCGCCGCCCTGTTTTTTTGATGAACCTTCCGAGGAAATAAGTTCCTCCTCAGCTTCATATTTTTTTTTAATTAGTAATTGTAATCTTTTATAGTTTTTTGTCCGCAAACTACCGACTACAAACCACTAACTATTTTTATTTTTTATCAGGTAAAAATACTATAACCGAAAATTCACCGAACTTCAAGTTTTTTTGTGATTTTTCTTGCCATCAAAATAATAGGATCCCATAAAGTCGATAAAACCGGGTGATATCCCATATCTATATCTTCAATATCCTGTACCTTCATCCTGTTATATATAAGACCAGCAACCTGATTTATCTTATCGTGTACGGAGCTATCTCCCACCATCTGTACACCTATAAGCGTACCAGAATATTTATCAGCTACAAATTTCATCAGAATACTATCCTTTGAAAAATAACCTGGTTTTATTCTTATCTTTGCAGTTTCTACAACAACATTCATGTTTTTATTTTTTGCCATTTTCTCTGAAATACCTACATTTCCCATCTCAAGACCGAAAAGTTCAAGCATTGAGTTTCCCATTATCCTAACTTCTGACTTGGGATGTTCAAAATTTTTCCCAACAGCCTTTCCGGCCCTATTTGCGTTTGTACCAAGCGGAAGATAAACAAAATCATCAAGAAGCATGTTATATATAAGTGCACAGTCGCCAGCTGCAAATATATTATGGTTTGAAGTCTGCATCCTTTTATTTACTATAATGGCACCATTTTTAGCTGTCTTTATCCCGGCATCCTGAGCAAGCTTAGTATCTGGAACTACTCCTGCTGATATAATAAGAATATCTGTAGGGAGTTCTTTACCATTATCAAGGATCACTTTTTGAGCTTTTCCTTCACTATAGACTATATCTTTTACACCAGTGTTTTCGTATATATCAACATTTCCAAAATCTTTTGCCCTTTCTCTGATTGGATCGACAATATCATTATCAAAAGCTGCAAGCATCTGAAACATCTCTACAACACTTGTTTGTATTCCAAGTTCTCTGAAAGAATCAGCAACCTCTACTCCAATATATCCACCACCTATGACAACAGCTTTTTTTATCTGATTATCTTTAAGGTATTCTTTTATAGCAAGAGCATCCTCGAGTTTTACAAGATTAAAAGAATTCTGAGCTTCTTTTTCAAAAGGTAGATGTCTTGCCTTTGAACCCGTTGCAATAAGAAGTTTGTCATAAGACATCTCTTTTTGCTGACCTTTTTCAATATATACGACTTTTTTATCTCTTGTATTTATCTCTATAACTTCTGTCTTGATTTTCATCTCTATGCCTTTTTCTTCAAAGTAGGAGACTTCTCTAGCAAAGAGTTTCCTATGATCATCTATTCTTCCAGATATATAATAAGGCATTGGACAAGCACCATAAGACGCATAAGGTGATTTTTCAAATACTGTTATCCCATAATCACTATTCTCTCTTTTTGCTTCCATTGCAGCAGACATACCGGCTGCATTAGCCCCGATTATTACTATTTTATATGCCATAAAATATAAGCCTCCTTTTTTTAAAGCAGGCATTAGGGGTTAGGATTTAGGGGTTAGGGTCGGACTCTTTTTAAATAAAACCTTCCCTCATCCCTCACACCTCATCCCTTATCCCTAGTTTCTGCTTTTCACCGTTTCGCTTAACACTTCACGCTTTACGTTTTTCCATTCACTTCTCACTTTTCACAATTCACCAATTTAAAAAGTTTTTTCTTTAAATTGATTATTATATAATTATATCGTGTTTTAAATTTAATACAAATGACGGGGAAATAGATAATGGATATAGTCAAAAACATAAAAAAAGATGATGTACTAAGAAATAGTT
>PKTG01000094.1 GCA_002869225.1 Candidatus Muiribacterium halophilum
AATTTTTTTAAAATAAAACTTTTTTTAAGCATAAAAAACTCCTTAAAATATACCTTATTCTCTTTTTCGGCGTTGGAAGAATGAATGATTAATAAAAAATACCGACAAAGGCCGATATTTCGATAAGCGTAAAGGGTAAAGCGTTATGGGAATAATTCCAAAATCAGTGAATAGTGAATATTGAGAAGTGAATTGAATAACGTGAAGCGTAATCCGTTAAGCGAAACGGAAAAAATCACGAAACAGATAAAAGCAGAGAGTAGGAAGTAGGAAATAGAAAGAAGGGAGTAGGAAAATCATTCCGAAATTCCCAACTCCCCATTCCACATTCCAAATTTTATTAAAAAAACTTAATCATCTAATCTAGCCCAATCAGGGTCACCGTTTGTAAAGGCTCCATCATAAATAGCATCAATATCCAGAGTATAAATACCAAGAGTTGCATCCCACACCTGAGTTGTGACCTCCATTGTGATTCCATCAGTATTATCCGTTGTATCAGGGTCACCTACTGTCACCTGATGTCCTATAGCTGCTGTAAACCAGGCTTTTGTAGTTGAATAGTTCTGTCTTACGTAAATTTCCATAACCTCAGAACCAATACTATTAACATCAGATATTGCTACAACCCAGTTGTTTTTTGTTCTTTCTGAAACACTTGTAACAACACCTGTTACATAGAAACCAGCAGCAGGATTCGCCGTCTCTTCCTCCTCGATCTTAGAAGCTTTTAAGGTCTTTGTAATAGTAGTACCATTTAGCACTCTATCCTCTAGTCTACCCCAGAATCTCCAAACCTTATCAGTTAAGGTATAATCTGCTGGATCCCATGCAATAAAAGCTCCAGAAGATTCATCAGTAGTTACAGCATTTGAAAAATCAAGCTGCCAGTATTCATAATAGTTATATGTTCCTGTTGGACTCTGAGTAGGACAGACAAGATTATCTCCAGTTGTATATGTTGAATTTATGACAAGATATCTTGAGTTTGAAGAATCCCAGTAGATCTCACCAAAAACTTCATCAACAGTCTCACCAACATAAGCTCCAATATCAAATGTTTCAGTCTCATAATCCGCAATATCAAATTTGAAAGGTTCTGTTGAATATTTTGTTATATCTGTAAGCGTAGTATTATTAAAAGCACCTTCAGGTGGCAGTAAAAATCCTTTAAATCTGTAATGTGTGTTAAGAACGGTATCAAGAGATGTCAATGCATTATAAGCATATACAGTATCGAAGTTCTCATAATACTTAAAGTACCATACAGCATTTCCAAGAAGATTAGCAAAATTAGTTGTAGTATCGGCTATAAGAGTACCTGTTCCATCATCGTACTCAACATTTGCAACAGTAGAATATAATGGATTTGTAGCAAACATATTCCAAACAGTCGTTTCCTGATTATCAGTATAAAGATTTACATAAGCAAGAGTTGCTCCTGTTAATGTATCTGTAAGATAATAATCATAGAAATCAGCCCCAACCTTTAACCTTTTTGCATATTTTTTAAGTATCCCTGAGATCTCATAGTATATACCTTCATAGTCCATTACCTCTATAGGTCGGTCTATCTGAAGAAAGACTACATTTGTCATAATATTTGCCATAGCAAGAACTTCAGATGCATTCCATGAAAAACTGGTACTACTAAGATATGTATTAATATTACTTGCAAACTTTGTTGCAATAAAATCCTGCATATAAAGTGTTTCATCAAGACTATCTGTAAAAGACATTGTGGTGTTTTGAAGAAAATCATCTCTATCATTAAGAGCATATATAAGAGGATTATAATTAGAAGCACCAGAATTTGTTGAATATGAATAAATATTAGCAAGTCTTGAATCATAGGAAGCTGATGTAGGATCTAGAGCAAGTGTAAGATCGGTAATAACACCTATCATTACAGTCGGAGTCATCGTATTTAGCTCTCTAATACCTGTCACAGAACTACCTGCTTCAGCCCACATAAGTTCTGAAAGTTTTGCTGCCACTTTGTTTTTAATTGTAAAACCTGTAACATCAATATAATTCTGGGCATCTGACACAGAAGCAAAATCAATGTTCTGATAATCTACAAGAAAGTTATCAATATCTTTTTCAACGGTTGTGAAATCTATTGATTGACCAAAAAGACTTGCAGCCGCTGCTACTCTGTTTGACATCTTTATACACTCACTAACTACAAAATCTACTTTTGAATATATTGCCTGATCTGCAATTATACTGTCCATAACTGAGCTTACAGTATCAGTACCTGATAAAGGAACCGATGTTATTGAACCAGTTTCAAAATCAATGACCTCAATATTTCCATCAGCAGCATCAGTTTGAAGTTTGACAAGATTTGCATCCGTAGCATGAAATATCATATCGACTTCAGAAAAAACATCGGATGCCGAAAGTGCCGGAGCCCTTCTTGATGGTGAACTTGATGCAGAACCTGATTCATATTTTTCACGAAGATATTTCATGGCATAGGCTTTTAATCTATGCCTGTAAACTCTCCATATATTATCCTCTTTAAGATATTTACCAGTCTGAATATCATCGATTATATTTTTACTTAAAGTAAACCCATATGCTTTTATCTTTTCATAATCAGCTTCGCTAATACTAGTTGAACTTAAGGCATCGAGTTCATTTTTATAAAAACCAGATATCGCCTTGGTAAGAGTTGCTATATCATCAGTATTAAGCTGAGCAATATACGAAGGTCTGAGTACTGAAATCACTTCCCCTACACTAAGCGTTTCATCAAGACCAATATTTGCCAGAGTCTTTATCACCTGGACTTTTTTTGATGAAATAGGAGTAAGAGTCTCAACATAGTTAGTACCATTATCAAGTACAGGAAGTATAGATTCATAACTCTGTGTTCATTCGATATTTACAACTTTAACAACAAGGTTTTTCGTCTTTAAAGGTATTACATTATACTCAATAGTAAATTCACCACTAGCATTAATCTCAGAACGAGTTGATGGGATCTCTACAAAGACACCGGATGGATTATACCAACCTATCACTGCGATAAAATCTTCAAAATCTGTAAAGGATACCACACTTCCATCAGCTTTTCTGACAGGAGCTCCATTAATTGTGGTATCTGTTATTATTCCTTTTACAGTATATAGTGCATCGGCTGATGTTGTCTGAAGATTTTGATTATCTGAACCACAACCTAGTAAAATAAAAATAAGTATTATAGAAATACTATAAAGTAATATTCTCCTCTTCATACTCGCCTACTTTCTGAAGCCTATAGACAACCATTCTTCTAAGAGACTTCAAATTTTATTTTATACATTTATCCCTATTATATTTATTTTATCAAATACAACGCAAATAGTAAAGAAAAACACCCTCTTTTCAGAGAGTGTTTTCTATAACAAAAGGACGAAATTGCTTATTTATATTGATGCAAGTAGTTTAAAAGACCATAGCTCCACCAACAAAATGCTGATCTACATCAGTATCATAGTCTCCCATATAAGCGTAATCGAGTCTGAAATTAGGAGTTACATTCATTCCGAAACCCATATTGAAATTTCCGTTCTTTGAACCAAATCTAAACACAAGTGAGTTCTCTACAAACTTCTTTTCAAGTCCAATCCTGAACTCTGCATCATCACCTTCTGCTCCAGCGATATCTTTAGAATCTATTATATTATAACCATCCAACGCTAAAACAGTTGTCTTATCTATATGAAGAGCAAGACCAAGGTTGAATATCGTGGGAAGATCATACGGAGAATCCTTGAAAAGATTATCAATATCAATACCTATATCAAGAAATTCTGAGAATTGATATATAGCTCCGAATCCCATAGTATTCTCTGAAAAATCAGTGATCTTACCATCTGGATCAACATAGTTTGAATAATTTGCAAAACCTAATTTTACACCTGTTAATATTGCCGCATCAGGCTGTCCGAAAAGATGAACCATTTTCCCGACTGAAAGTCTGAAATCGGATTTTTCATAATTGTTTTTATCAGATGAATATAAAAGACCAACACCAAAATTATAAGCTACCTGTTTATTTGATACAGGCGGTTTCAATCTTCTTTCCAGATATTCACTAATAGTAAATCTGTAATTCTGATCTGCTTCAAGACTCTGTGCCGTAAAAGCAGCTCCATCATAAGCAAGTTCGTTTCTAAGATTAGCCTTTAACATAAACGAACCTTCTCTGACACCAGCAGGTATTTTTGCAAGACCTGCAGGATTATAAAAAACACCATTTGAATCATCAGATAAAGCAGTATAAGCTTCACCCATTCCGATAGCCCTTGTTCCAAAATCTCCATATCCAAGATTTCTAACTCCAACGACTGCAAAAGAATTTAAAACAAACATCAAAACACATACTGCAACCATTATCTTTTTCATTTTTCGTCCTCCTTATTCTACCATTCCATGCAAAAGATTTCCTTCTAAATCTATGCATTGTATCTTTAATTTTTTATCATCCGCTACTTTATAGACTCCGCCTTCAGGACATCTAGGTGTATCAGCAAGGTATCCTGAAAGTATCAGATCAAATATTGTAATATTAGTATCATCCGGATTATCTTTTTTATATTTCTTTGCAGCTTTTAAAATATTTCTCATCTGCTTAACACATTCATCTCGCTTTTCAGAAGAAGTTATATTATTTTTTTCCGTCTTCTTATTATTTTCGTCTTTTTTCTTCTCTCTTTTGAGAAATTCTTCTGCTTTTTTTGATATCTCTAAATCAACTTTTTCTTTTCCTTCTATTTTGCTTTCATATACCATAGGCAAAGAAGCAAATCTCGCCTTTGATCTGATAGGGTTTATCTCATAATTAGAGAGTATATATTTCTGACTATCCTTACCTGAACCATCAAGAATATCAAGAACATTAGGATTACCATAATAGGATGAACCACCACCAAAGTTTCTATCTCCAGGAGTCGGCCTAACTTCCATTGTAAAAAGATCATCCTTTGTCTGAAGATTTCCATCAAATCCCATGACAACAACTTGATATCCCCACCATTTACGAGGAGTACCAAGATATCTTTTCGGTACTTTTGCAGTTATGGTGTCATAAGAGACAATATAAAAATCCGGAACTATAAGATCACCCATCTTGTAATGTAGTTTTGTCCACAGATCCTCGTATCTTTTATCAAGAAAATCTTTTACCTCTTCACTTTTTAAAGGTGATATAAGAACAGCACTTTCCCAGAGTGAGTTTTTATTAAACTCGACGTCTCTTCCCGGCAAAGTCTTTTCCTCACCTGAATAAGGTTGCTGGTCTTTATCAATATAAACATCGATAAGTATCTGATCCCATCTTCCAAATAAAGTGTTGTTTCTTTTAATTTCTTCATTAAATTTAAATTTCATATAAACATATTCACCAGCATCTTCAACTGAAAACGAGAGCAGATCATATGTGTTAGTCCTATATTTGTTGTGATCATTAGGATAACTATAATAACCAGGGCCATATCCATCATCAGAATTATCCTGATAGAAAAATATAGTCTCTCTGCTTATAGCTTCTGATACACTCTTTTCAACAGGGTTCATGCCACAACCGGTAAATAGAGTTGCGCTTAGAATCAGTATTAACACCCTGTATAATTTTCTCATATTATCTCCTAAAAACTCGTTGATGCAGAAAACGAGAACTTCTTATTCGTCTCTTTATTTGTATAATCTATACTTGTCTTATCGAATGCATTGTCGCCATAACTCCATGATGGTGAATATGTAAGATTTAGTTTGGTTCCGTCTTCTGCCGTGTAATTTACATCAGCATGGACATGCTGATTGGATTCGCCATCATCAACTCTTTTCCACCAATATCCAAATCTTCCTTTAAGTCTTGATGTGAAAGAACTGGAAAGTACTGTCTTAATAAACCTTGCAGGAGTAAGTTCATCACCGAAATTGCCTGATTTTTTATAATAGAAAGAGTTTTCCATAGTAAGGTTTGATTCAAGGTCGATAGTGTTTTCATTGTAAATCATCCACCATCTATATTCCTTGTTTCCATCAGGAGTATTTACATCATCCCAACCTATTCTGTTCTTTCCATAATCAAAGCCAACCTTAGAGTATATTGTATCCGTCATGTTCCACCCTATACTCGACCAAATACCAGAATCTCGCCTTGAGCTTCCAGCAAGGTTCTTATAATCTATATCCTTTGAAGACCAAACTCCAAGTTCAAGTTTGGTAGAATTTGCATCATTAAGAGTAGAGAATAGTTTAAGTTCGTTTTTATACTTACCCTCTTCGTCTTTTGCAGGATCTTTTGTTATTGAGTTTAAAAGTTCTGCTTTTAATTTGCTTGAGAAAGTTGGATATATATCAAGATTAAACTTAGTAGCAGGGAAATTATACCACGAGTTTGTAGCATCTCTTTTTGACCACCATAGTTTAGTATAACCCATCTTCACGTATACATTCTGTCCATTTCCAAAATCCATTGTATAACCGTTTGAGATATCAAACAATCTTTCACCATAAGTATATGCATCACCCCAAGTGTGATACCACTCTGATCTTCCGGAAAAATCTGTGTTCTGATAAGCATAATAATAATCAGGAAGGAAGTAGAGACCAAAACCCTCATCATAATTGTAATAAGTCATATTCGATGATAAAGCACCTTTTTTATAGGATGCATCAGCTCTCATCCCTCTTGTTGAATCTATATCCTCAAGATCAGCGTTCCCAACATTTTCCTGATTTTCAAGAAGCGATACTGTGGTTGAGAAACTGTAATCTCCATTCTTAATAAACTCAAAATCCATTCCACGGACACTTCTAAACTCCACTTTTGGCTCGTAATTGACAAAATCCTGAACATATAATGCACCGATTGTCAGAGAATCATCAGGAAGCACATTTGAAGGGACCTTGTATCTTGACCTTAAAGCTATAAAATCATCGCCTGAACCGTTTCCATAAGCATTTTTAGTTGTAAGAAACGACATGAAATAACTTGTATCTTTATTAAAGTTTCCGCTTGCTTCTATACCTGAACCTTTTGAGTAAGTGCTACCAATTTTTGTATGCCATGGGTTCTTAAGCATTCCAAGAGGATCATCAAGAGACGAATAACCTTCTCTGAAGAATATCCTTACATCCGATCTTGGAGCTTTCAATTTATAATGTAATGAATCTATCTGCAGTTTGTTTTGATCATCAAAATCGATCCCATCATTATATTTGACAGTATCACTTACTTCTGCAGTACCTCCACCGGATAACATTACCTCCCATGTCGATACTGTAGCTGTTGCATACTGCCCATTAAATTCAGGTGCATAACCTATATCAGTCATACCATTGTTCATAGACATATAAAATTCTGAAATCGAAGATGGTTTTGATACAAGTTCAAGAGTCACATCATGATATGGATCTGAAAATCCCGGAGAATCTCCTGTTCCAATATCATCTCTAATAGTATAATCCTGAGCATAATAATAGGAACCATATATCTTAAACTTTGTCGCATCAGTCTCAAGCGATTTTTGACCATCTTCAAGTTTTTTGACTCTATCCTCAAGATTACCAACCCTTATACCAAGTGCAGATAGTTCATCATCAAACTCTGTTGCCAGTTTTCTCAAAGTAGCTGCTTCCTCTGCATCTATGAAACCACCCGAGGTCTGAACATCATGAACTTTATCAAGCATTTTGGCTATGACCACGGCCATCTCATATCTATTTACAGTCTCTTTCCCTTTAAAACTTCCATCAGGAAATCCACCCATATATCCTTTTTCAGCAAGTTCATTGATAGCCGAATAAGCCCAATGATCCTTAGGTACATCAGAAAAAGCATTAGAATTGGCTGTAATTATAAAAGCAGTAAATAATAAAAGAATCAGTATCTTTTTCACATAATACTCCTGTTTAGAGTTCTAAACTATTGCTGCTTTAAGTATCGGAATAAAGATAAACTTGAATTAAAACTTTAATTTTAGATTTTACCGCTGACCGCTTACTTTTAAGATAGAATTCTTGCCACCAAAACCATCCTCTTTAAACTCAGAAGCTTCAGGATCGGAATACCATTTAGTTCCATTTACAACAAACATATAGGAATATTCACCTGGCTCTATATAAAAATCACCTTCCCATATTCCATCACCATCTGAATCGGATAATTTGAAAGCATTTATATCCCATTTATTGAAGTTTCCAACTACAGATACACTTTCAACGTTCTTATCAACATATTTAAAATGAGTCATTCTCTTTTTAAGAAGATTTTCTCTTTCTTTTTCAGGATCTATCTGTTTGACTTCTTCAACGACCTTTTCTGCAGGTATATCATCTTTTAAAAACTCAAGATAAGAATTCTCAAATTCTCCATCTTTTACTTTTACAGTATTATCAGGGTCAAGTACCCAATCCTTTGAGTCAATTATAAACTTATATTGATATTTTCCAGGTTTTATAGGAAGAGTTATCTTCCACTCATCACCATTTTTTTGAAGTTGATCTTCAGTGCTTGACCATGTATTGAAAGAACCTGCGATATGCACGGTATCATATCCATTATCCTTTATAGTAAACTGAACCCCATTTGGAATAATAACATAAGCAGCTTTTACTTCTAATAACAAAAATAATACGACTAACATCAAAATTATCTTCTTCATAAACGAGATTTTACCAAATAATGATAAAATAAAAAAGAGTCGTGGGGTTTGGGATTTGGTTTTGGGGGGTTGGGTTGGTTAGTATCTTCCCAAAATCCAGTTTCATCCCAAAATCCCGATATTCCGACATCCCGACTTTTCGATTCTTCGAAGTATCGTGCTTCATCGTGATTTTTCCCATTTCACTTCACGCTTTACGCTTCACGTTATTCCATTCACTTCTCACCTCTCACTATTCACCGCCTTTACGGTGACCGGTACGATATATTTTTGACTTAAATCCTTTTAAATAGTAATATTTCAAAACAGTTTTACCCTGCCAAAAACAATTTTTTGGCTAAAATCCACAGGGAGGAAAGATGAAATATTACGAATTTATGTTTATCCTGCGATCAGATCTTGAGCAGGAAAAGAAAGACACACTTATTGAAAAGATCAAAGGATACTTTTCAAAAGAAAACGTCGAGATTCTTAAAGAAGATCACATTGGTGTTCAGAAACTCGCTTATGAGATCAAGAAAACCACTACTGGTGAATATTTTCTTTATTATCTTCAGACAGAAAATTCTGGTTCAGTAAAGAACATCAGAAAAAATCTTGATATCATACCTGAATTGTTAAGGTATATCTTTATCAAGAAAGAAAAACATAATATCGAAACTGAAGAAGTTAAAAACGAAAAAGAAACCGAGGAGTAAACCCAAATGGCAGATCTTAACAAAGTACTCTTAATTGGTAGACTTACTCGAGACCCTGAACTAAGATACACAGGATCAGGAACTCCTGTTTCAAATTTTTCAATTGCTGTAAATAGTGGTTTTGGAAAATCAGATGACAACAAAGTTGACTTTATAAACATAGTTGCCTGGAACAAGACTGCAGAACTTTGTAATCAGTATCTTGAAAAAGGAAAACAGGTCATGGTCGAAGGAAGACTTCAGATCAGATCCTATCAGACTCAGGAAGGACAAAAAAGAACAACAGCTGAAGTTGTTGCTAACTTTGTTCAATTTCTTGGAAAAGCTGGCGATGCTAAAGATTATTCAAAACCAAAATCTGAAGATATCGATCAGGACGTAGATACCAACGAAGAATTTTTCGATAACAGCAACTTTGACGAAGACGATATACCTTTTTAAAAAAACAGGAGGAAACAAATGGCATATAGAGGATTTAGAAGAAAAAGAAAGAAAGTCTGTCTCTTTTGTAAGAACCCAAATATCGAGATAGAATATAAAAATGTTAACGTTTTGAAGAAATTCGTATCAGATAGAGGGAAAATACTTCCTAGAAGAGCAACTGGCGCTTGTGCTAAGCATCAGAGAAAAATTGCTACAGCAGTTAAACAGGCTAGAAACATAGCTCTTTTACCTTTCTGTAATGAATAGAATTTAACTTAATAAACAGCGCTGTATCCTTATTAAGATTCAGCGCTGTTTTTTTATAAAAAGATGAAGATTAAATTATCAATTATTGAAATTTTTTTTATAGCATTCCTAATACTTATTTTTATCATTGAGTTTTCTGGATTTAAGAATACTCTCTATAAACAGTTCGACCTTATAATAGATAATAATCTTGACGTTATTATGGAAAAAAACCCAGATCTATCCGAACCTCAGTTAGATATGCTCAAGAAAGCTTTTGAAGAATTGAAAAAACTTATTTTTGCGACTTATTATACGATCTTTCTTATAATAGCTCTTCCAATTTATTTTTTAACAAGTAAAAAAAAGTTTGAAGATATATCACTACCCTCCCCTTATTTTCTGCTTGTTTTTGTGATATTAGCATCAATATTATTGCTTTTTAGAGATCATGAATTTATTTTCTTAAAGAACATCTTGAGTATGATGTTTTTTAATTATATAATAATCGGAGTAGCGATATTTATATTCATCACATCGCATATTTTAAAAAACAATAAGTTTAAGATATTAAATTATATACTCGCCTTTCTGCTACTTACAAGATTAAGAGAATTTTTCTTTCTTGTTGGAATAGCAGATCACTGGGTAGACCTTAGAAAAAAAGTAGGAGGAAAAAATGGAAGTAATATTGATAAAAGATTGTAAAGATGCTGGTAAAGCTGGTGAAAAGAAAGTTGTGTCAGATGGATATGCTAAAAACTTTTTGATACCAAAAGGCTTTGCTCTTCCTGCAACAAAATCTAATCTGGCAAAATGGAAACAGAGTAAAGCAAATGAAAAAGCTAAACACGATAAAGAAATAGAACTTGCTAAAAAACATAAAGAAGAACTCGAAAAAAAGACTTTGACAATAAAAACAAAGACCGGAGAGACTGGCAAACTCTATGGAGCTATAACAAACAAAAACATCTCTGAAGAGATCAAGAAAAGTTTTAGATTTACTCTTGATAAAAAGAAAATAGTATTAGAACATCCAATTAAAGAAGTTGGCAATTATGTTGTTAAAGCAAAACTTTTTGAAGGCATCAACGCTAATATAAAAGTTAATATCGAATCAAATGAAGAATAAGAATTTTTATTTTGGAGTAATTTAATGAAAATAATACCTGCAAGTCCCGATGCTGAAAAATCTGTATTAGGATCGATTTTTAATAATAACAAAAACCTCTCTATTGTTTCCGATAAATTGTTTAGAGAGGATTTTCATTCAATGGCAAATGGGACTATCTTCGAAGTCATGAAAGAACTTGGAGATAAAGGTATGTCTATCGAACCTTTAGTAGTTAAACAGTATTTGGATGACAAAGGTCTTCTTGAAAAAAGCGGCGGACTTAAATATATAAACTCACTCCTGAACTTTGTTGTCTCTGAAAAAAATCTGGATTCATATGTTAAAATAATAAAAGAAAAATCCACCTTAAGGGAACTCATTGATACATGTTCTTCTATTTCAGAGGATTGTTTCAACAATGAACCTACTTTGGATATTTTTGACAAAGCTGAAAAAGGTCTACTCTCTCTTATAAGAAAATCCTCAAAACAAGGGTTTCAACCGGTAAAAGATGTTGTAGAAGGAGTTATACACCGAATTGAACAGGTGTATGAAAAAAAAGAAAGCGTTATAGGTGTTCCTTCCGGGTTTACAGACCTTGATAAGAAGACTTCGGGCTGGCACGGTTCAGATCTCGTCATACTTGCAGCAAGACCGGCTATGGGAAAGACAGCATTATGCCTGAACTTCGCCATAAACGCTGCTCTTAAGAAAGTTCCTGTCGCCTTCTTCTCTCTTGAAATGAGTGCGGCGCAGCTTGTTCAGAGAGTACTAGCAAGTGAAGCTGAAATAGACCAGGATCGTCTTAAAAAAGGAACTCTATCAGATAGTGACTTTTCAAGACTTGTCATGGCTGCTGGAAAGATATTTGAGGCACCTCTTTATATAAACGACACAGGCGGTCTTACATTAGGTGAACTCAAAGCAGCTGCAAGAAAAGCATATATGGAACATGATATAAAGCTTCTTATAATAGATTACCTACAGCTTTTATCCGTTCCTTCAAAGAAAAACAGTCGTGAACAGGAAATAGCAGAAATCTCAAGGGCATTAAAAGGTCTGGCAAAAGAATTCAATATACCAGTCATAGCTCTTGCTCAGCTTTCACGTGCCGTTGAACAAAGAAATGATAAAAGACCAATGCTTTCAGATCTGAGAGAATCAGGTGCTATTGAGCAGGATGCTGATATGGTCATGTTCATATACAGAGATGATTATTATAACGAAGATAGTCAGAAACCAAATGTTACCGAACTTATAATAGGAAAACACAGAAACGGACCAACCGGAACAGTAGAATTATTCTTCAGAAAAGAAAGCACCAAGTTCCACGATCTGAAGAAAGAATATTAACAACGAAAACAAGAAAGAGTCGTGGGGTTTGGGATTTGGTGTTTGGGAGAATCAAGGTCTTCCCAAAATCCAAAATCCAGTTTTATACCTAAATCCAGCTCTTAGAGATTCTCTAGAATAGTCCTAACTTTATCCGCTAGCTCAGTATAAGGTTCAAGTACAATTATCTGTCTATAATACGAAGCGGCAAGATCTTTATTAAGCATACCTTCATATATCTTAGCTATTTTAAAAAGTACATCAGTCTTTTTAAAATTTAGAACGTTCATCTTACCAAATACAGACTTAGATATGTTCTGATAATGTTCAAGAACAAACTTGAACTTTTCTAGTGATAATTGTCTTGAGTTAAGTTTATAAAGTATATCAGCTTCAAGATATTTTACATAAACATCATCCTGTTTGAAATGTTTTAATATCTCTAGTTGTTCTTTAGCTTTTGTATAATTTCCAAGTTCATACTCACAAAGTGTTTTTAGAAACTGAAGGTTTTCACTATACATAAAATTAAGACCGTATTCACAACGTTCAAGACATCTCTGATATTCTTTCTCTTTAAAAATCTCTAAAGCCACTTTAAGAACAGCTTCAGTCTGTATTCTGTTATAGGTATCAACTTTCTTAAAATCTGCAATTTCCCTATATAACTTCATTGCAGCCTGAGTGTTTCCCATTTTTTCTTCAAATAAAGCAACACGATATTTTGTTGAAAGTCTTCCCGGTTCTTTCTCCATTGCTCTTTTTAACATCTTGAAGGCTTCTATATTTTTTGATTGTTTTATAAGAACATCAGCTTCAACAAGATAGACCAGCGAAAAATCAGGAGATATTTCTCTTGACCTTTCTAGTTCATATTTAACTTTTTCATATCTTTCTCTAATATTCTTTTTATTATAATCAAGCAGATCTTCTATTTCAGGTTTTTCATTATATAGGTATTCTAAACCTCTATAGAAATATACAATTGCTCTAAAATCCTTAGAATGACCGTTAATAACATTATAATCTGAATACATCTGACCATTGGTTTTAAGATTAGATTTACAAGCTTTAAAGATTTCTTCAAGAAAAGCATCGTAATCAGTAGCAGTTTTCGCCATTTTTTTCTCAAATACTTTTTCGCCTCTCGCGTTTAAAAGATTGATGTTCATATTAAACCTGACTTTATTAAGGAGCTCTTCTTCGTCTCTGGTCAAGGCAAGAATATATAGATCCTGACTTTTTTTATAAGATTTCTCAAAAGGATACTTATCAGAATCTCCCGCTATCTTGTAAGCCATCTTTAATTCATTAAAAGCTTTTTCATATTGATCCTTTCCAAGATACTCAACTCCTCTTTGATAAAACGGAAGAGCTATATTCTCTCTGGAATCAACCTCTACATCATCATAAAAGTTAACATCATCTACATCAACAGAAGGATCTAGTCTCGCTATTAAATAAGAATCATCACCAGTATTGGCCTTTGCAGTTGAAATAGAATCATTTATTATATACTTTTGCCAATAACCCGTAAATGAACTTCCTGATTCTCTGAATTCAACTGACAAGATGTAATCAGCTTAAAATTCATGTATTATCTTTCGACGAAGAATAGGATTAGTTAATATATCATTTATAGAATAACCATTATCTGCGATCTTTGATATTATCTCTGAAGGTTCGACAAGTTCTATTCTTGCCCCAAGAGGTTCTAAAACATGATAAAGAGAGTACAAAATACCGTTTGAGAATATTTTAAGATTATTATTTACCGTATTTATCTCCGCAGGCAATATCAATATTCTTCTTGGTTGTTCATCTTTGTATTCCTCAATAGGTTTTTGGATTTCCTTTTTACCCAGATCTTCCTTTTGTTCTTTTAATGAATTCAATTCATTGTCACTAACAGTTCTCTCATCTTTTAATTTTTGGATATCAGATAACATAGAGTTTAGTCTGTTTAGTTTTTCAGTCGAGCTTTCCTCTTTAACAACTTCCTCATTATTTTCTTTAATAACGACTTCGCTTGTATTTTCAAACGCTACTTCTTCCTGATTTGTAAGAGCAACAGCTTTTACTTTATCTTCCTTCACTGCTTCACTTTCTTTTACTTTTTCCGGATTTGAAGTTTTGATATCTTCAATAACATTATTATTTTGATCTGTTAAAGATACATTATTATCTTCTGAGACCTCGGCCCAAAGATCAAAGTCATCTTCATTCTTTGAATCTTCTGTTGAGTTCTGTTTTGAATTTTGAATATTTTGTTTATTATCTATTTTATTAGACTCAGTTTCTGTTGAAATAATATTTTCTTTATTTTCAACAACTTTAACTTCTTTTTTATTTGATATTTTAATATCTTCTTGTTTTATATTTTTTTTATCTTCTTCTTCTTTTTTGGATACTACATTAACAGGATTTTGTTTTGTATTCTTAGTTTCTTTTACAATACGCTGTTTTTCTTCCGTTTGGGATTTTTTTGTCATTTCGTTATATTTAACAATACCAAATCCTACAAAAGATAGAAGTAAAACGATTAAAAAAGCTAAACCTATTTTTATTCCCATCGGTATACTGCTCTTGTTTTTTTCATCGAGAATTTCATCCGAGACAACCGATACATTCATTAAAGTCTCTAGATACTTCTTAGTCTTCTCTGATTTGAATATTTTATTATTTTTGTATAGTTCTACAAATATAGATTCCAATTTATTTTAATTAAAAATCGAAAGTTTTTTCAATGCAGCCAAAGCAAGGTCATCATCTTCCTCTTTAAGAATAAAACTCTTCAATATTTCAATATAAGCTTCATCCTTTATCTCACCCATAGCATATATTGCACTCTCTTTCTGCCATCTTGCAGGACTTTGAAGCATTTTTTCAAATATTTCGGCAACTTCTTTTTTATCAAATGCAGACATAGCCTTAGCAGCATTTGCCTGAACTCTATTATCTCTGTCTCTAAGCATCGGAGCAATATACTCAATAATCTTTTCACTTCCAATAGATTCAAGACCTTCAATAGCATTCGCACGGACTCTTGCATCAGGATCATTAAGATATTTTGCTATAACAGGTATCACACCCGCATCCCTAAACACTCCAAGGTTTTTTGCAAGAGTAGCTTTTACAAAATCATCCTCTTCAACATCGACCATATTAAGAAGCAAAGGAACCGATCTGCTATCTCCGGTTTTTGCAGCAACCTGAACCGCTCTCAATCTCTTTTGAGGATCTTCATTTTCGAGATATTTCTTCAGATTATCAAGATTTATTTTTTGATTCTTTTCTTTAATAGTACGAGCTATCTTTTCTGAATGATCATCTTTTCTAAAACCTGATAATTTTTTTTTCAGAAAGTATCTAAGTTCTTCATCACCTTCACGAAGTCCTTTTTTGACAATATCTTTAGCTTCTTTTGAGTTATTCTCTAAAAGTTCTATTAAAGCTTTATTTCTATCAGAATAATCACCATCAAAAAGCATCACTTCTAATTTTTTTAAATCTGTAACTTTCGGCATATTTCACCTCATATTTATTGTGAAGAAAGTGAATTCAACATATTTTTCGCAAGACGATTAAACTTAGAATCAATAGGAGCTATCTCAATAAGTTTAACATAAACATCTTTTGCCTGACTTATTTTTCCTGTTTTTGTGAATATCTCACCTTTCATATAATAAGCCTGATAAAAGTTTGGATTTAAAATTATAGCTCTATCAAGCTGATCAACTGCAGAATCATACATAGCTTCTCTTGAATAAACATCCGCTAATTTAAAAAACAGATTATAATTACCTGGTTCTTCAAGTATAAGACTATTTAAATAATTAACAGCTTTATTAAATTCTTTTTTATCAATAAATCCATTTAAGAGATCCAATTTCTTCTTTTCGACTGAACTCTTCACACTTTCATTTACTTGAACCTTCATCATATATTTATCCGACTTATCAAGTATATAATCAATCTTTTTAATAAGTATCGAAGCTTCTTCTGAATCCTTCACTTTATTTAACCATTTTTTAGCCGTAAAATGTTTATTCAATTTAATATATGCTTTAGCAATTCCAATAATAGCTGAAACATCTCCCTTTTTTTCCCTCAGTGCTGCTTTATACAACTTTATCCTCTGAATTACATCTTTCTTTTGCTTTGCCATAACCATCAAAGTCTTGAAACGAGCAGATTCAGTTGGAACTATTAAACTATCAAATCCCTTAAAAAGTTCATAACGAGCCTGATACCTTTTTAGACCATTGATAAGAAATATGTAATAATCTTTTCTAACTTTATCAAATTCCACAAGTTCAGCATACATTTCATAAGCTTTTGGGAAGTTTGCAAAAGATTTATAAATATACGCACGTTTAAGATGTATTTTTATAAAAGCTTCTTTATATTGTTGTTTATCAAGATTTGCCTTCGAAAAATCCAAGGCGTTTAAGGAAGACAACGTCAGGATGAGTATTATTAATATTAATATATGTTTCCTCATATTACCTCTTTTTATTTTTTTATTCGCTTCAACATGTCCAAAGCGTACTCTCTATAAATAAGTTCCTTGTCATTTTCTAAATAGCTATCAAGGTATTTTTTAGCATTATCATAATCTTTTAAAGCTAAATAACTATTCGCTATATAAAAATCTACAAGATAAAACTCTGGATTTAATTTTTTTACATTCATATAGCTTTCCAGAGCTTTAAAATACTCTTTTTTAAATTCATAACATGTTCCCAGTTGAAAGTGAGGCATAAAAGCACTGGCGTCATGTTCTATACCTTTTTTAAGAACAAGTATAGCTTCATCTATTTTTTTCATCTTTATATAAGCATCAGCTAATGAGAAATACGCGAGACAAGCGTCGTACTTCCATTCGGAATATATTTTTTGAACTTCCTTATCCGGTTTACTGATTATAGCTTTCTTAAAATATTCAACAGCTTTTTCCGGTTTATTCCGTCTGGTATTTATTATTCCCAAACCATGAAGGACGATTCCGTTATCCGGTAAAATCTCCAAACTTTTAAGAAAATTTTCTTCCGCTTTATTGATCTCATTGACTTTTAAAAGCAAAGAACCTAAACTATAATATCCCCAAGCGTTTCCAGGATTGTCATCTATAAACCTCTGAGCATCCTCTATTGCTTTTTTTATATCCATCGCAGCTTTCTCATCAACTTTTGAATTTTCACCTTTGCCATTAATAGATATAGTATCAGCCTTTTCTACATCTGAAAACTCATCTTCCCAACTTTCTATTCTATTTCGCAGTTTTTCATCAACTTCATATTTATCATATAAAGATCTTTTTTCCTTTAAAAATTCCTTTTTTTTGCCAAGAATCTTATAGATCTGAAGAATATTCATCCTTAAATACATATCATCCACAACAGATCCTCTTATTCCCTGGAACTCATCTAAAGCAAGTTCGATCTGACCTGTCATCATAAGACAGATACCTTTATAATACCTATAATAAGAATAAGTATCTTTATTTTCATCAAACACGGTCTCATACTCTTTAATACTGGCAGTCATCTCTTCTATCTTTTCAGCTTTAAGCAAAAGTCTGAAGTATTCGAGTATATATATATCCAAAGAATCATCGTCCGATTTCTCTATCTGCCCGTGTATTATATCTATCGCCTCTTGAGGCTTTCCCATTTCATCCAGGAGACGAGATAAAAGCATTGCATATTCACCATTTTCATCATCTTCGAAATACAGTTCTTTAAGTATTTTTTCCGCTTGGGATACATCGCCATGATTATAGTATGACAAACCTTCTAAAAACTTTAAATTCCGATTGGTATCAAACAATTCTCTGTTTTCCTTTATAGTATCAAGGATCGATCTGAACCTTCCATCATCCAAATCTTTTCTGATCTTTAAAGTTATCATTTTAACAAGAGCATCTTCCATTTGTTCTTTGAGAGGATGATGTTTATCTAATGAAAGCGCTTTTCTGAAAGTAATAAGAAAATATTCCAGATTATCATCTTTTTTTCTATAATTCTCATAAACAGGTACGATATCAAGATTTATTCCTGAATCTTTCAGAAAATCAGATGTGATTCTCTGAAATACAATGTTCTGATTTTCTTTATACAACATCTGCATAATATCAATAAAAGAAAATTCTTTACCAATAAGTTTTTTCTTATCCTCAGAACTTATTCTAATTTGATAGTTATTTTCCTTTTCAACCTTAACCTTTCCGTTCTTTTTACTTTTTACTGGATAGAAAAACAATATATTTTTGTTTATTACACCAAGATATCTAACCCCTCTTGTCATCTTAACTTCAAAAATATCTTTATCTAAAAAGTCAGCTCTATTATATTCAATTATTTTAACATCATTCATAATCAAAAAATCTCCAAAATTATTTTTCTAAAAGAATTATTCTTTATAAGATATCTTTTCCCATTCCTCTTCATTATACCAGAGACAGCCAGTCTTTTAAGAACGGATCCGGCCGCTCCTGCAGTTATTCCGATTACATTGGATAATTCACTAACAGTCATTCCGGTTTGTCCAGCAAGAGCAATCAGGTAAGAAACATAAAGAATCTGATTTCCTCCTCTTGCATTCGAAATATATCTCTCAAACAACAACCTTACTCTATCTTTAACTATCTCATAGTCTTCCCTGTTCAAACAGAGAAAAAGTTCTTCAAAATACTCAAAAAAATAAAAATCTTCTGCAATGCCATGCTCAGTAAACCTTAAATGAGTAATTTTTTTATTTTCGTCTATTATACCATTTAACAAACTCAGATCTTTTACTTCTAATATAGTTCTAACAGAATTTTCCTGCAATCTTTTAATAATATGATACAATATTTTTTCACATTTTTTTGTTCGATTTAATGAACTTTTTTTCCATAGATCAAAATTCGCTATAATAAGCCTTTTAACTTTTATTTTTTCAATAAGGCTTAACATAACATTCCAGGAGTCAGAAAAACGACTCTCAGGCGATTTATTTGATTCAATCAACACTTCAAGATCAGAAACTATTTTTTCATCAAAACTAATCATCTTAAGATATTTTACCAATTGACCAATAGTAAGTATCGCTCTTTTTGTTCTGATAAAACTTTTAAAGATCTTTACCAATGTGAATCTATAGAAATGATCAAATGAAAGAAAATCTGTTTTAAAATCCAAAAAGATATCTCTACTCTTATTATCTTCAATAAACCGATCATATACAACTTTTAGATCATAACCGATATAAGACTCTATAACATCATATCCTTCAAAAGCAGAAAACAATTCCCTCTCTTTATAAAACATAAAATTGTCACTCCTTATGTTCGACTCCAAGTTAATTATCGCAGTATATAGAAGCAATAGTCAAGTTAATGGTACAAGAACTTGTTTTTTTTCACGTGTAATAGCGTTAATCGGTTCAAAGTATTCTAAATTAAAGTAATGCTTAAAATATGTCGATATTGTATTTAAGAACCTAAAAAGAAAGCGAGGTGGTTAAATGTTCTGCCCTAAATGTAAAAGAAACGATAACGACTGGACCTTAGAGGATACGTTAATAATTCATAATAAGTGTAAGTATAAGGCGCATAACAATGAATTTCTTGATTACCTCCGTATTCTAGGGTGTTAAGAAACAAAAAAAGCTTACAGGTCAACCTGTAAGCTTTTTTTGTTTTTAGACGAACTTAAATCTATACATTAAGTCCCATAACAAGTTTTTTTACTCCGATATCCTCAAAATCAACAAGCATCATCTTTCTACCATCGTTGTTGTTGATTATATCTTTTACTACACCTTCTTTTTTCCATATCTCATGATAGATCTTCTGGAATTTTTTATATTCCTGATTGATCTTATAAATATCCGCTCTTTCTCTTCTCGTATTTCTTCCAGCAGCTTTTCTGATTCTTTCTCTGACGTTTCTTGCATATCCATCTTTAGCTTTTGTTTTCGCTCTCATTCTTTTCTTTTCCTGTAGCCTTGAAAGACCTAATCTGTGTAACTTTCTTCTTATCGAGATTGAAGTTACATCAAATTGCTTAGCAAGTTCATCATCAGTCATTTTCATAAAATTTCTTCTTAAGTATTCTTCTTCTTCGCCATTCCATTTTTTCTGTTTTTGTCTCACGCAACCGAGTCTTGACAGTTTTCTCTGGATGGCAATGACTGTTACACCAAACTTTTCCGCAAGTTTCTGATTAGGGATATTTAGATAATTCTCCCTGAGGAATTGTTCCTCTTCACGAGTCCATCGTTTGATATTAGCCAATTTTGCCCCCTCTATTTGTGTTTTTTTTATTCTTTTGTTCTTATAAGCAGGCTGGTATCTAATGTAACATTACCCGCTGTCAAACTAATATTTATAATATTATCTTTTTTCTCCTCTGATTTCAAATTAAATTTCAAATTATTTAGCTCGGCTATATTATCCTCTTCAAAGTTAGCAAAGGCAACCTTTTTCAGCTTTCCATCCTCTAATATAAGGTTGTATTTTTCGCCATCTTGAGAAGAAAAATATTCAATATTTTTTTCTCCAATAGATTGAATCCTTTCCATATTTCTAAGTTCTCTAACAATATTCTTCATAGCATTCCTGGCATTCATAAGGTCTTTTGCTTTGACCTCAGAAGTCTTTGATCCTCTATTTGCCAGAACCTGAAATCCAAGCATACCACCTAAAAGAGCAATAATAGATATAACAATGATAAGTTCAATCATAGTAAAAGCTCTTTTATTAAAATTCACCTTTTACTCCAATCACAAACCTATCATTATCTAGAAGAGGATATTTGTCATCATAATCATTTGTAGCAATATATCCGATCATGAAATTATAATTTTGAATAGTATTTACATCAAAATAAGAAGATAGACTATCTCCATTAAATTCTAAGCCGAATTTATAGTCATCTGTTAGATCAAATTCATATCTGAATAAGAGAAAAAGCGCTTCCGGTTCATTTTCAGCAAAGTCATAACCACCAAGAACAGCATCTCCACCTTTTTCTCCACCAAAATTAAAACCAATACCAAAATTATTACTCATAACATAAAAAGAACTATAATTATTTTTTTCAGTATCAAGGTATAAACCAACAGTAAAATCTCTAAAATACATGGAATCCATAAAATTCAACTTAAGATTAAAAGCAGGATCAGGAGTCCTTAGATTTGATTGTGAAAAATCGATTTGTCTGATACCAAGTTCAAACATAGTATCGAGTTTTATATTTACCGAAAAATCATATATTGATTCGCTCTGGCTTCCAACCTTGTAAGGTCTAACAGAAAAGAACATCTCTGCATCAGAATAGGAATAATCAGTCTTCCCTGGAAGAAGTAATCCACCAGAATCCGGAAACTTAACTCCAATAGCGCAAGAAGCTATAGCAATCACGCTTAGAAAAATGAGGATAAGAGTCGTCTTACTGTTCAACATGGCTTAATGATATAAAAAATCTTTTCCTTTTTCAACTAACTTTTAAAAAATTTTTTTATCTTATCAAAAAAGCCTTTAGTACTCGGATTATTCTTATCTGAAAGACTATCTTCAAACTCTTTGAGTTTTTCTTTTTGCTTCTTATTCAACTTTACAGGCACCTCAACGTTGATCTTTACAAAAAGATCTCCTCTTCTTCCATAACCATCAGGTACACCTTCATTTCTTATCCTAAAGACTTTACCAGGCTGAGTCCCTTCAGGTATGGTCATTTTCACTTTTTCATTCTTCAGTACCGGCACTTCTCTTTTAGCACCTAAAACAGCATCTGTTAACCTTATTGGAAGGTCAAGGAATATATCAAATCCATCTCTTTTAAACAAAGGATGCTCTTTGACTCTTACGTAAATAATAAGATCGCCTGCTGGTCCGCCATTTGAGCCTGCATCTCCGCCACCACGAACTCTTACTTTTTGTCCATTATCAATTCCTGCTGGAATCCTTACTTTTATTTTTTCTTTTTTCTCAACAGTTCCTCTTCCTGAGCATTCAGTGCATTTTTCTTCTATTATTTTTCCTCTTCCACCACATTGAGGACATGTAGAACTCACACTAAAGAAACCCTGAGATCTCATCACTTTACCTTTACCATTACACTGAGAACACGTTTTTAGTTTAGTGCCATCTTTCGCTCCTGTTCCTGAACATTTAGAGCAGTTTATATCTTTAGGTATTGTAAGACTTAATTCTTTTCCAAATACAGCCTCTTCAAACTCAAGGATTATTTCTGTCTTTATATCTCGGCCTTTTCTGGCACTACTTCTACCTTGACCTCTTGCACCCTCACCGAAAAACGCCCCGAAAATATCTCCAAGATCAGAAAAACCTCCAAATCCAAAATCAGAAAAACCCTGACCATTAAAATCAAATCCACCTTGTCCACCCATTGAGTGACCAAAAGTATCATATTGTTTTCTTTTTTCTGGATTAGAAAGCACCTCATAAGCTTCATTGACTTCTTTGAACTTTTCTTCAGCTTCTGAATTTCCCTGATTGACATCCGGATGATATTTTCGAGCCAGTTTCCTGTAAGCTTTTTTTATTTCAGCCTGCTCAGCTCCTTTAGCAACTCCTAAAACCTCATAAAAATCTCTCTTTGACATAATACGACTCCTATTTATGTTAACAAGGGAGAGCGCATACCGCTCTCCCTTGTAGTAATATAAAAATTACTTTTCTACTTCCGCATCAACTACTTTTTCATCACTATCGTTTTGCTGTTGTGCTCCAGCATCTGGACCTGGCTGAGCTCCACCAGCTGCCTGCTGAGCATTTACATATTTATAAATTTCCTGAGCGAGTTTTTCTGACGCCTTCATAAGAGCTTCTTTTTTAGCTTTTATTTCATCAATATTGTCAGTTGCAATAGCTTTCTTAAGGTCCTCTACAGCTACTTCAATATTTTTCTTATCCTCATCAGAAACTTTTTCTCCATAATCTTTCACACTTTTCTCAGTGGCATATATAAACTGGTCAGCTTCGTTCTTTGCTTCGATAAGATCTTTCTTCTTCTTATATTCTTCTTCAAATTCTTTCGCTTCTTTGACCATTCTATCTATTTCATCATCAGAAAGTCCATCAGATACGTTTACTTTGATCTTCTGTTCCTTTCCAGTTCCCTGATCTTTAGCAGAAACATGAAGTATACCGTTTGCATCTATATCAAAAGATACTTCGATCTTAGGCATTCCTCTTGGAGCTGGTGGTATTCCCACAAGATCAAATTTAGCAAGAGTCTTACAATCAGTTGCCATTGATCTTTCACCCTGTATTACATGAATTGATACAGCTGGCTGATTATCTTCTGCAGTTGAGAATACATTACTTTTTTTAGTAGTTATTGTTGTATTTTTTTCAATAATCTTAGTCATAACTCCACCTAGAGTCTCAATACCAAGAGAAATAGGTATAACATCAAGAAGTAATACATCTTTGATATCACCTGCAAGAACAGCTCCCTGAATTGCTGCACCAATAGCAACACATTCATCAGGATTTATACCTTTATGAGGTTCTTTCTGATAGTGAGATTTAACCATATCCTGAACTGCTGGCATTCTTGTCTGACCACCAACAAGTATTACCTCATCTATATCTCCAACATCCCATCCTGCATCTTTAAGAGCCTGCTGCATAGGGTGTTTGGTTCTGTCAATAAGTGCTGAAGCAAGACTTTCAAATTTAGCTCTTGTCAATGTGAGATCAAGATGTTTTGGTCCACTCTGATCTGCAGTAATATAAGGAATATTTATATTAGTCTGCATAGTTGATGAAAGTTCAATCTTAGCTTTTTCAGCTTCATCTTTAAGTCTCTGCATAGCCTTTAGATCATTAGTAAGATCGATTCCCTGATCTTTTTTAAATTCTTCTACTAGCCAGTCAATGATAACTTTATCAAAGTCATCACCACCTAGTTTTGTATCACCATTGGTAGCTTTTACTTCAAATACACCTTCACCTATTTCAAGACAGGTAACATCAAACGTTCCACCACCAAGATCGTATACGATTATCTTTTCTTCGCCTTTTTTATCAAGTCCATACGCAAGTGCAGCTGCAGTATGTTCGTTGATTATTCTAACAACATCAAGACCAGCTATCTTACCAGCATCTTTTGTTGCTTTTCTCTGAGCATCATTAAAATATGCAGGAACAGTAATCACAGCTTTTTCTATTGTCTCACCAAGAAAAGCTTCAGCATCCGCTTTAAGTTTTTGAAGTGTCATAGCAGAGATTTCCTGCGGAGTATATTTCTTATCATCAATTTTTACACTGTATTCTTCACCCATATTCCTTTTAATAGATCTGATAGTTTTCTCAGGGTTAACAACAGCCTGTCTTTTAGCCGAAAGACCCACAATCCTTTCACCGTTTTTTGTAAAAGCCACAATAGAAGGAGTAGTTCTAGCACCTTCTGCATTTGTTATAACTTTTGGGTCACCACCTTCTACTATCGCCATACACGAGTTAGTAGTTCCTAAATCAATTCCTAAGATCTTAGCCATAAAAGCCTCCTTTTTTTAATCCTCTTTATTTTTAATCTTATCTACTTTTTTACCAACCTTAACAAGAGAAGGTCTTAAGACCTCTTCTTTAAACATATATCCTTTTTTAAATTCCTCAATTATAGTGTCATCCTCTTCAATATCTTCTCTTTCTTCAGTAAGAAGAGCATCATGATAATTATGATCAAACTGTTTATTTAAGGATTCTATCTCAACAACACCTTCTTTTCTTAATACTTCAAGAAACTTTCTATTGATCTTGTCAAGTCCTTCGACTATTTCTTCTTTTGAAAAGGTCTTTGCTTCATCCGTCATGAAATGATCAAGTGCCTGATGAAAGTTATCCAATATATCAATTATTGAAAGACATACTTTTTTTGATGCATTTTCTTCGGTCTTTGCTACTTCTTTTTCAGTTCTTTTTGTAAGATTTGAATAATCTTTCTTCAATCTTGATGAAAGATCGATATACTCTTTAAGTTGAGCTTCCAACTTAATTTTTTCTTTTTTTAGTTCAACAACATCCTTCTCTAATTTTTCAAAATATTTCTGTTTAGCAAACATCTCAGAAAGATGCATTACCTGATTCTGTAACAAAGAAATAAAAAATTCTTTTTTTGATTTTCCGATTTCCTTGACAGCATCTTCGATTTCTATCTCTTTGTTTTCCGCATAATCCTTAACGAAATCTTCGTTTATTTCAAAATCTTTAATATCTTCAAGAATAGCTTGGGTTATATCTTCTTTATTTTCACTTATCTTGTTTTTTTTGTATATATCCTCAAGTATCTTTTTTATATTAGACTCTTTTTCCTTATATTTATTGAGATCTTTCAACAATTTTTTCATAATATTCTCCTCCTGCTGAATATATTTACAAATCTCATGCCAATTATTCATATAAACAAAACAAAGTTTAAACCGTGTATTTTTTCCCCAACTCACATCCAAACTTCTACAATTCAATANTTAGGGGTTAGGGGTTAGGGGTTAGGGTTGGTTTTATTTAAATTAAGACCAAAATTCTCAATTCTCCATTGTCAATTCTCAATTGCTCCTAAGGTTCGCTGCTTTTAAAATTCTTCATTTTTAATTATTAATTTTTCATTACAGATATCTATTCCACTGTTCACTGTTCTACTATTTCCTGTTCGACTTGACGACTTATCGAAAAATCGCCCAATCGTGCCTTTTTGACCCTTTCCTTTACCCAAAGCTCGCGACCCTCGACTCAGTTATTACCCGTTCCGCT
>PKTG01000106.1 GCA_002869225.1 Candidatus Muiribacterium halophilum
AAAGTGTCCACTGGTACATTAAAAGATTAAACCAACACTTTAATTATCCCGAAAAATATAAGGAAACAGCCATTTTATATATGAGAGGGAGATATGAATAAAAAACGATATCTAATATTGCTACTGATAGCCTTGATGCTGTCTATCACAAGTTTTTCAGCGGTTAATCTATCTATTACCGACCATGAAAGTACTGAAAGTATAGGTGGATCAGATCTACCTGTAGATTCAAACGGTAACTTTACTTTGAACTACTCCGTGCCTTCTCCCGGCCCGGCTGATGTTCTTAGAATATGGGGTCCTAGTAAGTTTGAAGTGGTAACAAATAATACTTCAGGAACACTTGCAATTACTGGTTTAACAGATGGTGATTATACTTTCTGGGCTGAGAGATATTCTGGTGAAGTAACAGTGGCTGTTGAAAATGGTACTATAACAGTACCTGAGATGTCTCATACCGTAACTACAACTCCTGGAACTGTCAGTGTAACAGTTGATCCGCATCCGGAACAGACAATAGATGTAGATGATGCGACAATTACTATACCTGGTGGAACTGTCTTTATCGAAGGTGGATCGACAAGATTGATAGTAGATAGGACAGGACCGGTTCTTTCCAATACAAATTTTTATACCCTACCTGAAAGAACTAACGTTCAGCAACATACAATAGAAGGTGTATACACAGATAATTATTTAGGCGGAACTGTCTCTGTGATGATAGATGGTGGAGCAACCTATACCGTAAGTATTGCTTCTAAGATAGGAACCTTTCAGATACCTGTAAATCTACAGCAGGGTGAGAATAAAATTACTTTAATCGGTTATGATAAAATGGGAAATTCTTATGTTTCAAATCAAAAGACTATTTTTTATGATAGTGCAGCTCCAACCACAACAGAGCCGCAAATTACTTTTGATCCGGATATTAAAAATAAATACATCTCATCAGCAAACTATAAGATAGCTGTCGAGTTTACGGATACTTCAGAGATGTCTGTTGTTGATCCATTAACTGTTGAACTAATCTGTAAGAGTCTGAATAAGATAGTAGTGATTCCTGAAGGAGCAAACAACGGATGGTCAGGTCCTAAAAAATGGGAAGGATCCTTTTATGTTCCATCAGAACTAGGGATGCTTTATGATGGACCGGTAAAACTAGTAGTGAAAAATGGGAAAGATAATGCCGGAAATCTAATGACTCAATATGAACAGGATGATATATTTAAAATAGATACAACAGCTCCTGCAACTAATTCATCTAAACCACCAATAAATAACTATGTTGAGGTAATAACTCCAGCTAACGGTACTGTTGAAGAGGATGGTACTATAACAATACGAGCTACTGATACAATATATACTGCATCTACAGAAAGATCTGGTAAGGATTCTACAGAAGTTCAACTTTGGGTAGATGCAAACGGAAATGGTACATATGATGATAATGAAAAGTTGGCGTTTAATGATACCAATAATGCAGATGATGGTACTATATATACAGCAGATACATTAACTATAAGACCTGCAGACCTTCCAGCTGATAAATTTAATGTTTATTCATGTGAAAGACTTAAGATAAAAGTCGTAAATCTTAAAGATTCTGTAAAAGCAGAGTACGGTGGACCAAATACCAGACCAGATGCTGAATTTTATCTTGATGTTAACCTTTCAACTAGACCAGAAGCTAAATTTGTATTCTGGGATGATGAAAACACACCGCAGCTTGATAAGACTCCACCTGGAACTCCACAATATACTTCAAAAGCACATACAAAGGAAAAAAATCAGAAAATAAAATTTAACATAAGTCCTGCAAACGATATTACAAACAGTCCTAACTTTGCTATAGATACTGAAAGTGTGATGTTGACTATTAATGGACTACCTTACAATATAAAAGGAACAAATGCTCCATATGCAAGTGATGCTCTTACATACACTAATCTAAGTCAGGGATCTATAGAGGTAGTGTTTGACCCTGCTCTTAACAATGGAGTAGGTCTTGCTGAGGGAAATAATGTTGTAAAGATTGCGGCGGCTAAAGATCTTAATGGGACTTCAGTTGTTCCTGTAAAGACAGAGTTTATACTCGATACTAGTGCTCCGACTATCACTCTTATATATCCACAAAACGATTGGACTACATTTGATTCAACGCAGGAGATAAAATTTAATGTTCAGGATACCGCACCAGGTGAATTTATTGGCGGGTCTATTGAGGTATCTAACACAGCATCCGGAGGAAGTAAGACAATCGGAGAAGGATTTAGAGCTGATACTCCAAGTGTAAATGGTCAGGATATGAACATATATTATAACTCCGAAAGTGGTGATATTATATGTGAACATAAAGATGGAGAAAGTTTTGATGATAGCAAATGGGATGTTAAGATAACAGTAAATGATAAAGCTGGAAATCAGTCAGAATCAACATTCTCCTTCTGGGTACTCAACGATATGGAAGCATATATTGCAGGAATAACTACGCTTACGAAAGATGATAAGCTCACTGTAACCGGTGCTTTAAGAAATTTCCCCGAAGATCTTAAAAATTATACAAATGTTTATGTACAGGCAATGATATTAGATGGACCTAGAGAGGATATTCCACAGCAGCAGGATGTTTACTTTAAAAACATGAACGATACAAGTAAAGAAGTAAACTTTGACTTCTCAAATGTAAAACTTAATCCAGGAACTAATCTAATAGAATTATGGGTTTACGATCAATTTGGAAACGCTGTTCAATTCAACACAAGTGAACAGGCTTATAATGTTATATATGATAATCTGCCACCACAAGGTAATTATAACTTTACGATAAAGGAAAATCAGAAAGCATATGTTAAAGTCAGTTGGGATTCACTAACTGATACATATGCACCTCCAGTATCATATAGAGTGGAAGTCGCAGTTGAAGAAAGCTTTAGTACAATTATAAAGAAGGAAGAGACAACTTCTACTGAATCAATTGTAACTATGGATGATTTTCCATATGCTAATTATTATATCAGGGTAATAGCTATTGATAAACTTGGAAATGAAGCACTTCCTTCCTCTCCATTAGTATTTTCAGTAGATAAACAAAGACCAATAGTTCAGGATATAGTAATTCAGGATATGACACCTGATAACTCTTATGAGCAGATGTATCCGAATTATGAACCGTTACCTGGTCAGATGAAGGTGTTAATATCATTTAATGAAGAGATGGATACAAAGACACTATTATCTGAAAACGATAATATAAGAATGAGATTAGCAAGTGGGATTTACTATACTATTAATTCCGGAAAATGGATTAATAGCAAGGTTTGGGAAAGTGTTATCTCAAAAAGTTCATTCCCTACAAATTATAATAACTCGTTCAAATTTTATGTTCAGGGTGGAAAAGATAAATTAAACAATATTATGCAAAATTATGAATCAGATGATTTCTACCTTGATTCTAAACCGGATATCGAGACACCTAAGATCTTTCCAAATCCTATGGATGATAGAGAGATAATGGTTCTTATAAGATCTCTTGAGGCTCTTAAACAGGTGCCGCATGTCAATGTAGACTCTGAAGTAGTCGAAGCTAAGATGCTTAAAAATAATTGGTATGGTGCATCGTATAGGATCAACTCATCTCAAAATGGTATAAGGACATTGTCAATAACTCTAACTGATATTAACGGTAATACTGGACATTGGCCGGATGATTATGATGAAGTCTCAACAGCTACTTTAAATATATTTAAGACTGCTAGACTTATTAAAGAAGAGGATATAGAACTTTCGGATCCAAGTGGAGTATCCAAACTATCAGTTTATAAAGGTAGTGTAGAAAAAGATTCAGATATATATTCTATGGTCTATGATGAAGAGGACACTGCTTCCAATAATGCTCCTGTAATGCTTAGAAAGACCGTAGCACCAAGCGGAGAAGAACTTGAAAGATTGACTAAAAATATAGTTTATGCTCCAGCACTTGTTCTTGAAAAAGCTTGTAAGGTAGATTTTGGGGAGTTTGATGATACAAAAGGAATAGTAGTAATGAGAAAAACTGCAAATACGTGGGAATATGTAAAGACGATCGTTGATGGTAAAAAAGTTTCAGCAATATCTGATAAATTAGGAACATTTGCAGTGTTTAAAGATAATGTAGCTCCTGTATTCAATCTTTCAATGAAAGATGAAGAAAAGATAATAGATGGTCTAAAACCAATAGAAATACAACTTTCTGAAAACGGTTCAGGAATTGAGAATGCTACAATGTATCTTGATGATAGGGAAATAAAGAGACTTGAAAATGGAAAGTTTATATATTATCCAAAGGATTATTACACAGAAGGAAGACATCAGCTTTATGCTATTGCAAAAGATAATGCAGGTAATGTAAAAAAGGCAAGTGCAATATTTTATGCTCCTGGAAGTGTTCAGATAAATAGCATAAATGTTTTTCCAAATCCGGCAGCTTCATTTGCACAGATAAAGTACACGTTGGATTCAGTCCCAACGAATGTCGCTTTAAGAATATATGATGTAAATGGAAGGCTTATATATAGGATAGATGGACCAGCAACAGTCAATGGAACAATAATTTGGGATCTTAACGATAAACGCGGAAACAGTGTAGCAAATGGATTATATTATTATAAATTGATTGTTAGCGGAAACGGAGAAAGCGAAAGATTCGGCAAGATAGCCGTACTTCGATAGGAGGGTATTATGGATTATAAAAGTAAAATAGCTATAATAATATTATTATCACTTATGATATTTCTTATAACAGGATGTGGTAGCTCTTCACTTGGGAAAGAAGCTACGATTATAAATGAAGTCACAAACTCAAATGCTTTAAAAAGTGGTTGGATGTCTTTTTCAGATGGGGGATATTCTGCTGCGAGACAGGCTTTTGCAACAGCTCTTGAAAATGAAAGTGATTTTGATGAGGAAATGAGAGCAAAATTATATAATGGACTTGGTTGGGCTACAGTACGTCTTGAAGGATTTTCTTCTGCCGGGCAATATTTTCAGAAAGCATATAAAAGATGTTCTGATGCAAAAGTAGGAATGGCAGCTTATTATCTTTCTGATATGGATAGAGTAATGATTCCTGAAGGGATCAAACTTCTTGAAAGTCTAAATCTTACTAACGCTCAATATCAATATAATTTCGAATATAATCCTGGAGTGACAAATGCTCAGGTACATGCACTTATGGGTCTTTTATATTACTTTGATGGGCAGCAGGGAAAAGCATCCGGACAATTTAATGTAGCAGGAGATATTGTTAATTCCCCAGGTGAGGAAATATCAGCTCAAACTGTAAATGCTATAATAAATCAGTTTAGCCTTTGATAGATATTATTTAGAAAAGTTTAATTTCTTATATAGAGTGTTATTTTCATAGTCATCTATATATATCTCTAATTCAATATCACCTTCAGGTACATTAGCAAAAGCTCTGTTTCTATCTATATCATAATCGTATAGAATCTTTTTACCATAAAGGTATATTCTTAGACTATCAGGGTTAAGTCCACTCAGGTCATCTTTAAAAGTAGCTGCAATATAATCAGGATATCTTTCAACCTGAACAGTAGGTGCTTCAATGTCTTTAAGAGCTGCAAAAGAACCGGCATGCCATATATTGGAACTGATATTTTTATCTTTCTTTTTTGTACTCAATCTCTTCCAGACACCTTTAATCGGGTCCCTTCTGTATAAAGAGGTCTTGTTAGTATCCTCAAGATCTAAAGTAAGATTAATATTATTAGTGAAAAAAGTATTTTCAGGATAAATAGTAAGGATCTCAGATCTTGCTTTTAGATCTCTATTTATTTGTGTTGAAAGTCCAATGTATTTTTTCATTTTAGAACTTAAAGTGAATTCTTTGAACTTTGTTTTCCCCTGAGTATTAGTTGCATTGATCTTTCGTGAAGTCTTGTATTATCTATTGATAAAGTCTTTCATAAATATATTATAATCAGGAAATACAGAATAAGGTATTGCAATATGGAACGATTTTCTGAAAAGACTTCCATAATATTTTCTGTTCTCATCTATTGAACTGATTGCATATGGTGATTCCTTGAGTGGAATAGAAGGTTTTAAAGCAAGTACAAAATGATCTTGCAAATATATAGTTGATACGTCTACCTTAAGATCTTTTTTTATATCAGGTGGTTGTTGTTGAAAATTTATAAGATCTCTGTTGCCTTTAAAAGTCATCACGACTATCGATGCGTTACCGTAATAATCTTTTACGACTATTTTCATGCTGGTCTTGTTTCCAACGAGTCTGAATTGCCCATATTCGGATGTAGGATCATAGCCTCGATAGGAATAATATGTGGGACCAATCGAAGTATTTTGATAATTATATATCTTTTCCGAATACATAAAATCATTTAAAGGTAGTTTATCAAATTCATGTTCATAGACTTTCGAAAATCCCTGAAATATCTGAATAGAATAGATTGATAGCTTGTTATGACTATCCTTTGCAAAACGATCAAAAACATCAACAGATAATCTTGCTGTTGTCCCAGGGAAATACTCAATTTCCTGAGGAATAAGATAAAACCCTTCTTTTATCTGTTTTGGCACGTATTCTTTTTTTGTAGCTGATCCATCTACAGAAGAATGATAATTTAATGGTTCAAGTATTATCTTTTTGATCTCAGGTCTTTGTGTATCTTTTAGATCATAAAATTTTAACGGATTTAACACGTATTGATTTTTAATATCTCTTATCTCAAAATGAAGATGAGGATAACCATAACCGGTCTCACCTGAAAAGCCAATCAACTGACCTTTTTTTACCTTTACAGGATTCTTAAGATAAAAATGTAAAAACCTTGTATCCTTACGATCAGATTCCTGTCTGTATAAGTTTTCAAGCATTAATTTGGAATTCTCAAACTTTTCCAGATGTGCGTATACAGTTATAATACCTTCCTGTTCATGCTTTATATAGATTATTTTCCCGTACCCTTTATAAGATTCACCGATACGGTATATCACTCCATCTGCAATTGCATGAACAGCATAACCCGTTTTTCCGTGAGTAGGTATGTCTATACCCTTGTGAAGATGAAAATCTCTGTATTCTCCAAAGGAAGAAGAGATTGATTTGAATTCAGGAATAGGCCAGGCAAACTTGTCTGCCGGTGTATAAAACACAATATTCAATAAGAGAGTAATTATAAAAATTTTTAAAAATCGCATATAAGTATGCCGAAAATAATAATATAAAAATATAATAACTATGGAGAGAGGGTATGTCAAAAAGGTTGTATCTAATATTTTTCTTAACTTTCATTCTTACCGGGACTCTTTTTGCTTCTGAAATAGCATTAGTCTCAAATTACAGTAAAGTGGCAAAAGGGGATATTCTAGAGGTGAAGTTAAGGATATCCGATCTTGATTCAGTACAGTCTTTAAGTATGGATCTTGAGTATACAGGAGATATAACTTTTTATGACTGGGATCAGAATACCAGTGGGATTCAAGGAAAGTTGTTGAACGAAAGTTATACTACTACCTGGAATGCATCCTCAAATACTATGAACATTACTTTTAATTTTAATCAGGCAAGGGATATTACTTTAGATTATCCTGTATCTGTATTATTTTCTGTTCCTGATAATACAACCTCATCATCTCTTTCCTTTAAATTAAAAAACTTTATAAAAAATCAGAATATAACCTCAATAACAACAAACACTTTAAATGTAGCAATAGATAATGAAGGAGTAGTAGATCTTAGTAGCGAACCTTCAACTATTTATTCTATCTCAGGCCTTAAGTTTGAGATAAGTGAGAATACATTTAACGATACCAGAGAATTGAGTGTAAAAGAAACAGATCTAAATACTGAAGGATACTCACAGTTTGTACCTCAGGGTGATTCGTCAAGTTCACCATTAAATGTATATTATAAGATAACTGTAAACGGAAATATAAAGACACAGAGATTTATGAATGTCTACTTCCCGTTTGATTCAAGTCAGGTACCTGCTGGATATTCACCAGAAGATATTAAAATATATTATTTTAATGAAACAACATTAAAATGGGAAAGAATAGGTGGAAAGGTAGAAAGTATTGGCGGGAACTCTTATTTTGTTAAGGCGTCTTTCAACCATTTTTCATTATTCACATTACTTGCTGATAAATATGAATTTCCTGGAAATACTATAGAAAAGATCGAAGTACTTCCAAATCCATTTTCTCCTAATGGTAACGGTAAGAACGATGTTGTATCTATAAAATTTAACCTAAAAAATAAATCAACAGTGACTTTAGGAATTTATGATCGAGTTGGAAGAGAAATAAGAAGGATTGTGACAGATAAAGAGTATAACTCTGGTGATAACGTTATAGAGTGGGATGGAACATCGGATATTGGTTCGATTGTAACTACCGGTCTTTATCTTTTTAATTTTAAAGTCAAAGACGAAAGTGGAAGAAACGATAAAAAGACAGGGACTATTATAGTCTCTAAGAATATGAAGGAATAGTTTTATGAGAAGAAATATTATCTTTATTCTTATTATTATGATTTTTAGCCTGGTAGCTCATGCAGAGTTTGAATATATCCCTGTTAGTGTTAAAGAGATTGCTATGGCAGGAGCTGGAACAGCTTTTCATAAGGATATTGAAGGAGTACATGTTAACTGTGCCGGTATTGCTAATCTTAAAAGAGGTCAGATATACACTTTTTCAACTGAACAATTCTCTCTTTCAGAATTAAAGACATCGTTTATTGCTTATGGAAGCAAAATAAAAGGTCTTGGTGCGTTTGCGCTATCAAATATCGATTTTGGGAATGAGGATTATTCAGAAAACACATATACAGTTAGTTTTGCAAGAGAGATGTTTGAAAATTCTATGATAGGAGTAAATGTAAAACATCTGAATGTTTATATAAAGAATACCGAACAGGAAAGTGGAACAGCTATTGATATAGCTTTTACCGGGAAGATATATGGGACAGGATATGCAATAAGTGTAAGAAATGCTAATGCACCTAAATTAAACGAGGTAATACCAAGGACTATATCTTTTGGGTTGGAGTTTGATAATTCAAAAAATGCAAAGACATACTTTGATATTAATAAAGTAGATTCTTATGGAAATATAGAGAACGATCCATCGATTAGGATCGGACAAGTATTTAGACTAGCTGATAAATTTAGATTATTTGGAGGTTATGCATCGAGACCGTATAAGATCTCAGGAGGATTTTCTCTTGAATTTTCAAATAGATGGGAAGTTGATTATGCTTTTTCATCTATGAAAGATCTTCCGGTTACTCATTCGATAGCATTTAAGATGAATATATGAAAAGATCATTACTGATTATACTCTTAATAACTATCTCGATTACTGCATTTTCATATGTAGAAGATAGGATTGACATTAACAGAGCAAAGATCAGAGAGCTCATGTTTCTTCCTACTATTAATTATGATATTGCTTTAAAAATAATAGAATACAGAAAGAAAAACGGTTGATTTAAAGAGATAGAAGAGCTCATTCCAATAATAGGTGATGTTGCTTTTGATAAGATAAGATACGATATTACTTTGACAAAACCTGAAAAACTAAAACAAGGTGATATTAGTGGTAAATGGTCTATATCAGCTGCAAGAGATACAAAATATCTTGATGAGGCTACTCCTTTTAATACTTCAGTTAACTTTAATGTTGGTGATACTTTCTCAGGATATATTGAGATGGAAAACTATAAAATAGATTATGGTAAAGCAAAAGAGCGTGATGATGTTGAAAGATCTTTTACTTACAATATATATAAGATTGAAAAACAGGATGAGAAGTATAAAGATGTATTTGAACCAAAAATTTTTAAAAAGATCACAGTAGATGAACAGAAAAAAAAGTATGAAGACATAATAAAAAAACTGGAAGATAAATACGGTACAAGACTTAGCGTTAAAGAGGATAATAAATATATAACCGGATATTATGAATCCAATCCGGAGGTCAGTGAGTATTTCAGGCATCCAAATACGAAGAATATGCTTAAGGATAAAAGTGAAAAGACCAAGGTCAAGATCGATGGTAGAACAGAATATAACATGCAGAACCAGGATGAGTTTAAAGAAGAGATAAGAAATAAGGATGATGAAAATAAATCAAAAGAAAACGATAAAAAAAGGAATGTTCGACGAATACTCAGCCATCAATTGGATGTTGGGTTTATGTATTTACCATATATGAAACTATCAGATTTTGGTTCAAAAGGTCAGGGACTTTCCTTTAAATCTTTCTGGGATGACAATACTCTGGATGTTTTTTATATCGAAAACCAATATTATGCCCACAGAGACCCAATGTATGGAGTGAATTTCGAGACAGAGCTTAAGGATTCTAAGGTTGGTACTGTAATATATAAATTAAGAAGTAAAGATTATAGAAATGATTTTAATCATTTTACTATATATGGCGAAAAGGATATTGATAGAAACACGAGTTTATACGCTGAATATGGTCAGGTCTTTAATATATCATCTACATACTATCTTCAGAGTTATTCAAAATATAGAAAGATGAATCTTAAAGTCTCGTTAAAATTAGATAGAGCTAATTGTTCAGATTTCAGTGTTTTAAGTCCATATAATTCAGCTAGTATAGGGGATACCATAAATCCATATATAAAAGTTGATTATTATCTTCCAAAAGGAAACAAACTTACTTTTGAGACAGAACTATATAAAGGTCAGAACTATAATTCAAAAGGTTATTGGAATGAATCCTATTCAAGATATAATTCACTTACTTATAGGTACAAAGTAAGTAAGACACTTTATACAGAATGGTATGTTCAGGATAAAAGAAAATTAAAATACGGAAATATAAATGAATATACTACAATGTCGTTATACTCCAAGTTTGATATGGGAAAATATTCAAATGTATCTTTGAAATTTAAGAAAGAGACTGATGATGAGAAGATAGGAAACGAGGAAAATTCATATGATCTAAGGTTTTATAGAAAATTTGGAGATAATCTGACTTTAAAACTGTCGACCTATACCGAAGATACTCCAGGACCTTCATTTGTTAGAGAGGATGAAGTTGAGATAGAACAGGATCTTTCGCCAATGGCCTCACTTGAATATACTCATAGTAAGACGACTAAACGATACTCATCAGGAGATAGATCAGAGTATTCCTATTCAGAACTTGCATACGATCTAAAGTTTTAAGTTGTTATGAGGAAAGCATGATAGCACTTTTACAGAGAATAAAACATAGTAGTATCACGGTTGAAGGTAAGCTTATAGCAGAGACTGGTGATGGGTTATTATTGTTTCTTGGACTAGAAGAGGGAGACACTAATGCCGATATAGAATATATAGGGGAGAAAGTAGTAAACCTGAGAATCTTCGAAGATGATCAGGGAAAGATGAATCTTTCTCTTCTGCAGACACAAAAAGAGATCTGTATAGTATCTCAGTTTACACTGGCAGCAGATACAAAAAAAGGTAGAAGACCAGGTTTTTCAAATGCTATGCGACCTGACAAAGCCGAAGGGTTTTATGAGAGGTTTGTTGAAAGCATAAGAGAGAAATATAAACTTGAGGTTAAGACAGGTTCATTTGGTTCTAATATGCAGGTTAGTCTGCTAAATGATGGACCAGCAACGTTTTTATTAAAAAGTAAAAAAAAGGATTGATTGCGAAGGGAGGAAAAATGCATTGTCCTAATTGTAAAGTAAACTATAAACAGAACCTTGATGATTGTATTAACTGTGGCTCTAATCTTGAAGAAGGATTTGTATGTATCGAATGCGGAACCGTAAACAAAGAGGACTCTGCTGTATGTAACCTTTGCGGTTATGTGTTTGATAAAGCTAAAAGGATAGTTGACAGGATGGAAAAAAGAAGAGAGAACGCCACTCTTGAGATGAAAGAATATAAGAAGATCTGCAGAAACGGTCATGTTAATGATGTAAACAGAGTTTTTTGTTCCGAATGCGGTTCTACTTTAAAATATGTACATCAGAAAGAACTTAAGAAATATGCTGGTTCTAGATGGGGAATTCTTAGAAGTATTATAAATATGATAACTTGAGAGCAGTTAATTGTGAATTGTGAGTAGTGAATAGTGAGTGGTTAATAGTGAATAGAGAAAAAGATCGGAATTTTTCCGGTCTTTTTTATTAGTCAACCCTAATCCCTAACCCCTGAAACCCAAAATCCAAACCCCAAAATCCAAATCCTGGCTTTTCTTCTTTTTTTTTAAAGTGGTTTTTGCTATAATGAATCTCATATGAAGAAAAATCCGGAATCGATAATCAATAGAATTATAGTAATAATGCTCTATATCATAATATTTATGGCTCCACTGATCTTCTCGAAATATACAAAACAGAATTTTCTGGAAGCAAAAGAATTTTTTCTAATATATTCTGTATCTATTTTGATATTTGTTAATTCTCTTTATCTGTACTTTAAAAAAAATATAAGTGATTTCTGGAATACATGGCTCGCCAGAATATCGGTCTTATTTGTACTTTCAATGCTTATATCACTTTTCAATACAGATAATATGGCTATGAGTATGGATAGGTTTATCAGGGTAATAATATACTTCGTTATACTCTGGGTGGCATATGAGAATCTTAGAGACCATGAACAGATGTCAACTTTATTCTTTTTGACGATAATAGCCGGTGGAATGGTTTCTTTGTACGGGATAGCACAATATTTTGGAATAGATCATTTTTTTCCTAAAGGTCAGGTCTGGGGAAATACAGGAAGACTGCAGGTATTTAGTACATTTGGTAATCCAAACTTTCTAGCGGATTATCTTGTAGTACCATTTCCAATAGCTTTTCTGTTCTTTATTGAATATTCCAAGAAACTAAAAGGTAAGATAGCTGGAATATCATTTCTTCTCATGCTTCTTGTCATCTTATTTACACGAACAAGAGGTGCCTGGATAAGTGTGATGTTTGCTACAATATATATTTTCATTATGATATTTAAGTTTAGAAGAAAATTATTCAAACAGGTCTTTAAATATCTGGCAATAGTATTATTGATATGTATTCTTGTGATTGCACTATTATCAACTGTAAGATCTACAAGAGAAAAGACTCTTAACCTTATAAAGACCGTAGAAGGAAGATTTACATCATCAACTACGGTTATGCAGAGATGGCTAATGTGGAACGTTACATTAGAAGCTGCAATGGATCATCCAATAATCGGACATGGTCTGAATATGTTTAAGAAGATATACTCAAAGTATCAACACGATTATTTTAAAAGATGGTCAGAAAAGACTGGTAAACCTGCTTTTGAACATCCTTATAAGGAGTTTGCAATAGATTTCAGGCATACTCATAATGATTATCTGCAAACATTATGTGAACAAGGAATCATCGGTCTTATATTATTTATATGTCTATTTGGTACTGGAATATATAATGGATTTAAGTTAATGAAAAAAGATGAGCATTTCTACTTAAATCTGGGTCTTACCGCAAGTGTGATCTGTGTTATGACAGAGGCTATATTTAATTTCCCATTTCATAGAGCTGCTCCTTATCTGACAGCTATAACCGTTCTTATGGGTATACAGTGGCAGACAAGAAAAGAAGTTGAATTTATTCCTGATAAAAAGGATAAGATTGCTAATATGGCTATTGTAATAATTAGTCTTATAATAATGATCAACGGACTTTATGTTGGTTATAAAAAGAATATGGCTAGTGTTCTTCATAAATCTGGTCATGTCCTTATAACAAGAAAAAGAGATTTTAAAGTTGCTGAAGTACAACTTAGAAGATCAATTCAATATGATAATTCAGAAGGCGAAGCTTTTTACTGGTATGCCTATAGTCTTTTTGTACAAAATAAGAAGAAAGATGCTTTAAAAATATTTAAGGAATCTCTTAATTATAGTCATAACAAATTATCACATCTTCATCTTGGACTTTGTTATATGGATCCTTCTATACACGAATATGAAAAAGCACTTGAACAATTTGATTTTGTTAAATATTCCGATCCATCAAACCCTTACTCTTATTTTTATAAATATGTAGTCTATGATCTTCTTGAAAAAAACAATAATAACAAAGACCAAAAATATGGTGAAAAGAAAAAAGAAGAGTTAAGACTTGCGTTTATGAATACAAAAGGTGATATAACGAATATAAATAATGTATTTGCAATTAACGCAATAAATAACAAAAACGAGAAAGCAATACAACTTTTTATAGAAAAGGCAGAGATGAATAAAGTAGATGTTCAAATTCTTAACAATCTACTTTTTGAATATTTTGATAAGATCCCTGAAAATAAAAAAGAGATAATGCTTAAAGATGTTGTAAGAAAAACCACAGATCTTACAAGAAAGTTTTCTATAATCGCTTACTCAATCAAGAAAGGTTATGAAAAGACGGTAAAACCTGAACTTGAAAATATTATGAGACAAAATCCAAATCTGGCAGATTCCTATTATTATTATTCGCTGATCCTTCAAAAAGAAGGAAAGACAAAGGAAGCCCAAGAATATAGAAACAAATATGAAAAATTTAATATCAAGTAAAAAAATATGTATTCTGCTTTTAATAGCAGTGACTTTTACAGTCTATTCAAATCAGACAATAGCTAAATATCGTGAACTTTCCAGAGAATATTTGAATCGGAAAGATGAGGTATCCGCTCGCAGATATTACAATTTTATAGTTCAATATACTCCTGATGTTCTTAAAAAAGAGGATATTATTCTTGATCTTGATATATATTCCTATGAAGAGGATACGAAAGAGTTTCTTATATATGCAAGAGAAAGATTTGAAAAGTATAAATATGAGGAAATACTTAGAGATATTCTTAAAAGATCTTCATCCACATATTTTAAATTTGATGAATTAAAAAATATTATAAGACATTCTATGCTTGTATATCCGGAAGATTTTAACATAGAGTATTTTAAAAGACTGGTTTTTTTTAGAAAGACAGGGCTTGATATTCAACATGCAAACACCTACAGAAGAGAGCTAAAGTATTATCTGGATAATTATAAAAAAAGTGAATTCTATGGTCAGATAAGCCTGAAATACCTTCTGCTGTTCATGTTTGAGTTTAACAGACCTGAGGAGGCACTTGATATAATTGATAAGTATAATGTGAAAAATCATGCTGATGAACTTAAATGGTTCATAGATAACGTAATGCTGGAAAAAAGGTCTAACGATAAATATGATATAAAAGACCCTATTTTCAAGATCTTTACTATGTTCTTTGATTATGTAATATATCATAAAGATACATCAGAAGAACTTGCTAATATGTCCAAAGATACAAATCCATATAATTATATATGTGCATCCTATATATTTGAAGAAAAAGAAGAACTGGATAATGCCCTATTAAATCTATTAAAAGCTAAAAAATACGGATCTGATAGTGAGCTTATGAGCTCAATACTCGATGATGATATAAGAAGGATTAGATCAAAGGCCAACAACGAGTATCTTGTTGAAAGAGTAAAACATCTTATTAAAAGAGGGAAGTATAAGGAAGCTTATACCTTTACAGATACTCTATCTCATGATCTTAATATTTTTTATAAAGTACATATCCTTTTTTATTATTTTCATAACTATGAAAAAGCACTATCTCTTATAAAAGATGTAAATGAAAAGACGATACCAATAAAGTATCTTGAAGCTGAAATATATATGAAAGGTTTTTAATATGAAAAAGCTGAAGAACTTTTCATGAATGTATATCAATCGGGTGATATGGAGTATTATGAATAATCACTTTTCAACCTTATTAACATATACAAAGCTCAGAAAAGGTTGGATGATATCGAAAGGTTAGCTTTAAGAGTATATAATAAATACGGACAGGAATCACTTTCAGTAAGATTGTTTCTAGAATATGTCAGTTCGTTAATGGATGAAAAGAAAGTTAAAAATGCCAGAGATGTATTGTATTTTATCCTGTATTCTTTTTCCGATAACGAAAAGATTTACAATGATGCAAGAGAATCCTTAAGTCGACTTGAAGAAGTCGAAAAATTATCATCTATGGAAACTGAGTATAAAGTTATAATGGGTTATCTAAGAAATGCTGAAAATATGAAGAAACGAGAAACAAGACCTGGCTATATATCACCACAGGAACGTTTAAGAAGATTACAGGAATATCGAAAACAACAGGGATTTGCTAAAATACCTGAATTTACTATAGATACGAGAGAAATCGAGAGAAGAAGAGAACAACTTGCAAGATATAATTTTTCAACTGAAGAAGTTGAGCTAAAGATCGAAGAATATGTAAATAATCTGAAAAATCAGAGAATACAGGCTTATCTAAGAAGTCATCATACCAACGAGGTTAATATATCCGATAATGAAGAAAAGGTATCTGATGGAACAATAGAGGTCTCAATTGATACGAATGAGATAGTTCTGGATACTGCTGAAATATATTCTGATACTATGGAAATATCTATGGATACCTCTGAAACTATATTGGATACCTCGGAAACAGTAGTTCAGGAAAAAGAACCATCACCTGAAGATAATATGAAAATAAAATATTCCTCTTTAACCTCTGATGAGTTGGAAATGGAATTGGTGAGAGTGGCAGGACAATATCTTAATAAGATCAAATCCGAGAAAGATGTTGATGAAGTGATCGAATATTGTGAAAGAATCTTAAAGGATTCTGAGACACTTGATGTCCCCGATCTTCAAGCTATTGCTATTATAAATCTAGCTCAGTCATATTACGTAAAATATGACCGTATTGATAAAGTAGTCGAATATTTTTATTCTAAGCTAAAGACTATGCTTAGTAGAAGGGGAAGAAAAAATAACGATGATACGGATTGGGATGCTAAACTGACTTTTTATTATAAGAATGTTATAGATTTCTTCCTGAAAAATGAATTTTATTCTAAAGCAGCTGAGATAATTGATAACTATTATTCGGAAGTAGATAAGAACTATAAAAACACTGAGTTTTTAAATATAAGGATGCAGTCTTCTTTAAAACTAGGTGAGATAGATATTCAGACTATGAAGACTCTATCAAGGAAAAAACCGGAACAGCTTGATGAATTTATTGTAAAAAACGAGTTGTTTGATAGAAAAGAACTTGAAAGACTTGGTGGAAGAATAAAAAATCTGAAAAAGACTTCAATGCTTAGAGATGAATATAAGGATATTGAAGATGTGAAGGAAAAATTCAGATTCTTTAAAAAAGAAGATCTATATAAACATATATCAAGTGATATAAGTGATATAATTGGGACTTTTGAAGGAAGCAGAGAGGTCTATGATTTTTGCAGAACCGCCCTTGTAAAAGAGGATGATATTGAAAATCTCAATTATGTGCTAAAAGTCGAAAAGAATAGGTTTAATTATTTTATACCTCCAACTGATGAGGTGCTATTGGTTCTTGAAAATGGTGTAAAAAATTATCCATTTGATAAGGTGATAGAGCTCTTTAAAATCTATTCTCCGGTTACTGATGATCTTTTAAAAGAAATAGATCTATCACAATTTGATCTCGAATTTTACCTGGAAGTATTTAAATTGAATCCTGAAAGTCGTTTTCTTGGAGAGAAGATCCTAAATACTTATTTTGATTCTGACTCTTCTGATGTTATTTCAGAGTTTATAAAAAAGAATCCCTATTATCTGGATTTTGTGATAAATCATTTTATCGAGGAAAGGGATTATGAACTTGCAGATTTTTACTTTAATCAATATAAAGGTATGACTAAAAAAGGTTTTAGAGATTATCTCGATAAGAATTTTTCAAAGATACTTGCTGATTATAGAAATCTTAATGAATATAGAGGGAGACTAAACAACTCCTTACTTGCAGATTACGAGATCATATTTAAAGTGGTAGATGAATGTATTGAACTTAAGCTTTATGATGATGCGAAAAATTATTTGCTTGTATATCAGCAGCTTACCGGAAAAGATGTATCGGATAAGATAGAAAAGATGGAGAGTGAAAAAGAGATAAGAAAGCTTAAAGAGAGAATGGAAAAAAATGATGATGATTTTATACTTGGAAAATATCTCTATCTCCTTGAGAAAAACGATCAAAAAAGTGACCTTCTGGAAAAGGAAGAAAATAAGATACTTGTTGAAGATATAAGTAAGATAATAGATGATTTTAATGAAAAGATAACTGAATCACTAAAAGAAGATGAGGATACTCAGGAAATCGTCATAGAAGAAAAGGGGAATAAAACGGACTCAGAAGAAGTGGAAGTATATACCGAGGAAGACTTTAAAGAGTTTAAGGATAAAAAAGAGAATAAAAAAGCTATAGAGGCTGCCAAATATCTAGCTGAAAAAGTGGATGGAAAATATTATTATGATCTTGCAAGACTGCAGGAAGGTACAAGAGATTTCAAGGATGCACTTGAAAATTACAGGAAGTTTATTCTTAACGATCCTGATGATGAAAAAGCACCTGAAAGCCAATATAAGATAGGACTGTTAAACATTCAACTTAACAACATAAACGCAGCTAACAAGGCTTTTACAAGACTTTCCAGATATTTCCCGGATGAAAAAGTATATAATTCAAAAGCTGAGAATAAACTTACACTTATTGCTGAAGGAAAGATAAAAAAAGAGATAGAGGAACTCGATATTATTGAAAAAGATATTGAATATGATGAGATGAAAAGATTTGAAGATGTCTCTGATAATATTGATGAGATAAAAGAAGAGATGACAAAGACAACAGATCCGGATAGACTTGCAGTGCTTAACGGAAAGCTTGGAATGCTTTATATAGAAAAGTTTGCTGATTATGATACCGCTTTGACATATCTTATTGCTTCTAAAGAAAACGGTGATGAATCCAAAGAGGTAATTGAAAAGATAGCGACATGTTATATTCAGAAGAGAGAATATAATAATGCAATTGATTCCTATAGGGATTATCTTAATAAACTTGTAGATTATGAGAAGAAAGCTTATATTGCTCTTAAGATAATCAAGATCTATTTTGAGAATTTAAAAGAATATAATAAGGCTCTCGAAGATATCGAGATCTATTTGTCTGAATATGACAACACCGATGGATATTATGAAGCACTTTACCTGAAAGGTTATATTTATGAGAACCAATATAAAGACTTTACCAAAGCGATCACGGAATATACTACTTTAACAAACGAGTTTGAATCTGAATTTGCTGCAAAAGCTCAGATGAGAATAGCTAAGATATATGAAGAGTATCTTAAAGATTATGTGAACGCAAAACTAGCATATGAAAAGATAATAAATGAATTTGCAGATCCTGATCTCAAACAGGAAGCTGAGATGTCTATCAGGAGATTGGAAGAGGATGGCAAGATCTGATACCAGAAAAAAGATAAGAAATCTTATAATACTTGCTTTTATTAACGGTTTTGTTATTTCTTTTTTTGTAAGGACAGTTAGTAGAGAAGAATATTTTGATCCGGTTATAATCTTCTGGATCGGAGCACTTTCTTTGATCACTTTTTTGACAGCAATTTGGTATTATAGAAAAAAATTGAGACCGATTGTGGTTGTCAACGAAAAGATAAAAAGAGAGATCGAAAGAGGAAGACATAAAATAGTACTTATTGGTGGTGGAACAGGCCTTTCTACTGTACTTAGAGGTGTGAGAAACTATTCCAGTTATGATAATACAAATATATCTGCAATTGTCACGGTAGCAGATGACGGTGGTTCTTCAGGAAAACTAAGAAAAGAGATGGATATAATCGCACCGGGAGATATCAGAAACTGTATTGTAGCTTTATCTCGTGAGGAGACTCTTTTATCAAAATTATTCAACTTCAGGTTTAAGACAGAAGGCGAACTATCAGGACATTCTTTCGGAAATCTTTTTCTTGCCGCTTTAGCTGAACTAAATGGTGGGGATTTTGAAAAAGCAATAAAGACAGCATGTGACATTCTTGCAGTAAAAGGTAAGATCATTCCTGCTACTCTTGAAAACGTCAATATATCAGCAACACTTGACGATGGGACTATCTTAAGTGGTGAAAGTGAGATTGGTAGAAAAGACAAGGAAAGAAAGATAAAGGATATACATCTGCATCCAGCGGAAGCTAAGGCAAATAAAGAAGCACTTAGAGCAATTAGAGAAGCTGATGCTATTGTCTTAGGTCCTGGTTCATTATTTACTTCAATAACCCCGAACCTTTTGTTTCCAGGAATAGCTGATGCATTAAAAAACTCAAAAGCAATGAAAATATTTGTCTGTAATATAATGACTCAACCTGGTGAGACAGATGGTTTTAAAGTATCTGATCACATAAAGGTACTAGAAAAACATATACCTGGTGTCATTAATTACGTTATTGTGAATAATGCTAAAATGAGTTATAATCTACTAGAAAAATATAAAGAAGATGGTGCTTATCCTGTTGAGACTGATATACCTTCTTTGAAAAAGATGAAAGTGCTTGCTGTGCAGGAAGATCTAATAAAAGAAGGTGACTACTTCAGACACAATCATGATAAACTTGCTAATCTTATAATAAGACTTGTGGAGGAATCTGTAAATATATGAAGAGATATCTGATATTTTTTATGTTGACAGTACTCCTTCTTACTGGAGAAGTCTATCTCGATACATACGTTCAAAAAAGGATCAACAGCAATATCAATGAATATATTTCAATTTATGTTGATGAGATCCGAACTCAGATAGAAGATGTGAGATCTCTTCTTGAGACTATTACAAAGTATAAGGTCTTTAGAGAGTTCGATCTTCCTGCAATGAAGGATATACTTACCACACATATTCAAAAGAATAGAATATTTAAGGCACTTTATATAATTAATAAAGAAGGAAAGGAAAGTGCAAATATTACAAACTTTCCTGATATATATCTTGATAAATCTTCTAATCTCTGGTTTTCAGAAGTCATAAAAGGTGCTTACAGTGGTTTTATTTCCGATGTCAATTTTGTGGGACCTGAAAAGACACCGAGTTTTACTATGGCTATTCTGATGCGTGATTCACAGTTTCGTGTTAATGGTCTTATAGCTGGAGAAGTGGATATTTCTTATCTTTTTTCGCAAAAAATAAAAGAGACAAACAATCCATATTTTAAAAGAATACTCGTCTCAAATGATGCAGGTTACATTTTAAGAGATTCTTTGCAGGAAAGTTTCAGATCTTTGAAATTTGTACCTGAGAGAATAAAATCAAATGAGATAATCCTAAAGACTTCATCTCTTTCAAGATTAAAAGTGTCTAATATGCCGTCATGGCAACTTAATTTTCTGCTTTACCGTTATAACACCTATGCTGAACTATATTTTCTAAGAGGTTTGTTCATAATTATTTTTTTACTTTTGATTGGTTTATTTTTTTTAGTAGGCAGAAAAGATGTTAAAAAGCTATAAAAAGAAAAGAGAATCAATTGACAATATAAAAAAAGATCTTGAGCAATTCTTTTCAGCTTTTAAAATTCCTGACGACATGTTTCATGATATAAAATTATCAGTAGTTGAACTTGTCTCAAATATTATTAAATATACAAAAGATCAGGATGTATTTGTTCTGGAATTAGATATGAAAGATAATACTGTTAAGATAAGTCTTAAGTATATTGATAAGAGTTTTAATCGTCCTCAAAGTAAATTTAAAGGTGAAGCAATGCAGGAAAGTGGTCTAGGAGTCTTTTTAGTATCGGAGCTTATGGATAGACTGGATTATTTTTATAATGAAAAGACGTTTGAAGTAGAGGTGCAGATTGAAAAAAGAATTACTACTTGAATCGTATAAATATGAACTTCCTGAAGAACTTATAGCACAGGAACCTTTAAAAGATCGATCGGATTCCAGGATGCTTGTACTTGAAAAGGAAACAGGAGAATTTTATGAGAAAAAGTTTTCTCAGCTTCCTGATCTTATTGATGATAAATATCTTATAGTACGAAACAATACCAGAGTAAGAAAAGCTCGTTTGTTTGGCAAAAAGGATACCGGAGCAAAGGTAGAGATATTTCTACTTGATAGAAAAGACGAAAACACCTGGGAAACTCTTGCAAGACCTGGAAGAAGATTAAAGCCTGGTGCAAAGATGATTTTTCCTGAAGATCTAAAAGCAACTATTTTAAAAGATCTAGGTGAAGGTAAAAAACTAATCAGATTTGAGACCTCTTTATCAGAAGAATATATAGAAAAATACGGAGAGACCCCACTTCCTCCTTATATCAAAAAAAAAGTGGATAATCCTGAAAGATATCAGACGGTATATTCAAAAAAGATAAATTCATCTGCTGCTCCTACAGCAGGGCTCCATTTTAATGATAAAGTAATAAAAAGATTAACTGAAAAAGGTATTGGTATCGTCGATGTCAATCTTGGGGTAGGGTTAGGGACTTTCAGACCACTAAATAACGAGAATATAAAAGAAAATCAGCTACATAAGGAATATTATTATATTGGTGAGGATACTGCTAAAAAGTACAACGAACACCGGGAAAAGGGTGGGAAAATACTAGCTATTGGTACCACATCGGTAAGAACTTTAGAGACAAACATAAAAAAATACAGTATAATTAAAAGTGACGAGGGGTGGACTAATATTTTCATTTATCCTGGTTATAAGTTTGAAGCGGTTGATGCACTTTTAACTAATTTTCATCTTCCAGGGTCTTCACTTCTTGTCATGATAAGTGCTTTTGCCGGATATGAAAATGTTATTAAAGCCTATGAATATGCTGTAAAGGAAAGATTCAGATTTTTTTCTTTCGGCGATTGTATGCTTATAATCTAAACGGGGGATAACATGAAAAAGGGTATTGTACTACCTCTAGTATTAGTATTACTTCTTATTCTAGGTATGCTTGGATATGCTTTCAACAGGCTTGCACAGAACGAGTTCAAACAAGCATATTTTATTTCAGATAACCTTCGTGCACAATATCTTGCTGAAGCAGCTCTACATGAAGCTTTAGCTGACCTTCGTCTTAAGATGAACAACGATGAGTTTAGAGATAATTTTATTGACGGAAGTGGTGATGAGGATCTTGATGTGGGAAATGCGGAAGATCTTGATGAGGATATGGAATCAACAGAAGATGATGCGACAACGAATAGAGCTAATATTGATGTTTCAGCAAAAGCAGAATGGGTAAATCAGACACCAATTGGAAACGATTCAGATGATACTATGGGAAATGTTGTGATCACAGTTCATGCATCGGTAAACGATCATGCAAGAGACCTGAAGGTTGTCTATGATTATAAATGTGTTGATGTAAGACCGGTTGGAAATGAATATACATTTATGGTGGATTATTCACAGACCGAGGCGTTTAATAAAAGTCCTGAATTTTTTACAGATGCAAGAGGCTCTGAAGGTATCTAAATAGGTGGTAGAGCTGTTGTAAATCTTAAAGGTCCTTATGAGACAGAAGGTGAATGGAATAATCTCTCAAACAATATAGATCTTCATTCTAGTAAGGATAGCAAAGAATCTCTTATTCCGGGAGGCGGAGCAAGAAACTGGGAAACCTATTCTGCCGAAAGTGTTGAGACTAACAAGCCATGGGAATCTGCAGCTAATGGTACTTTGGGAAGTGCATCTCAGGTTCATGGAGGCGATACTACATGGGAACCAACTACTTCTTGTGGTGCTGCAAAGATGTTTCAGCCAAAAGGAAACTTCCCGTTTAACTGTGGTTATGTAGGTGAAAGTTCCTATACGCATTTTTTCTGGGATAACTGTGAGACTGGTAAAGATACAAAGATGCATGGAGATATTAAGAAAAGATACTCTGTTAAAGAATATAAATTTTTCAATATTGGTCACATTTCTCCAAAGGAATCCTGTAAAGTCAAAAAGTCAACTCCTTATTCATTAGGTCCGCCTTGTGCTGCCCATATGAACTATAATGATTGGACAGCTGATGATAAGTGGTGGGTAGAGACAATGAAAGATAAGGTTGAAAAGGAATATAAGACAACCGGAGAATACGAAGGATCTCCAATATCAAAGGATGGAGAGATAAATTTTAAAGGTGATTTTAATGAGTTTATGAAATCCGCATCAAGAGTTGTTGGGACACCATCAGATCTTAAAGAATGGCCAGGTGATGAAAAGGATACATATATTTCACATGGAAAACTTTATCTCGAAGGAATAGTTGCCTGTGGGAGTGCAAATTTTCCAGAAGATGTAGAATACAGGACTCCGGGTATGATAATTTCTCAAGGAGAAATGAAAACTCAAAAAAGAATAAGCCCTGGTGATAAAGTACAGGCTGACAGTGAGGAGTTTTTTGAACAGGAATCAATACTTGGTCTTGTAGCTTTTGGTTCAATAAAAGATAGTTCAAGTAAGGAACAGGTAGGATTTTATACAGATCAAAAGTTTCAGAATTCAGATATTGATATAAAAGGGAATATTGTTATTAATAGGCTCAGTTCTAAGGATTTTGGTGGAAGACTTGTATATGGTGATAAACTAAATTATTCTGATGTTAATATAGACGATGGAAAATGTATGGTAATCACTTTATCTCCAATACCATCAGCCTATATAGTTCTTAATAATGTAGGGGGAGAATGATGAAGAAAAGAAAAACTGGTTTTTCCCTTGTTGAGATGATGATAGCAGTTGTTATTTTCGGTATGTCATTTTTAGTACTTTATTATGTTTTCTCTCAAGGGACGGTAGAGCTTCAGAAAGCTTCCTATGTCGCTTTAGCAACAACTATTGCTAAAGGTGAGATGGACCAGATGTTAAAGGCAGAGTTTTTTGAGATAAAAGTACCTGATGGTCTTGAAGATTGGAAGATGATAGATTCCTCGGATAAATTATATGAACTCTATGATTGGCCGGAAGAATATCTTGATAGGTTTGAAAGAAAGATAGAGGTTGAGGATATATATAAAAATAGACTTATTAAGGTTGTGGTAAAAGTCAGATGGTTTGAATTTGTAAAAAATGAAAAACAATATAGACAGTTTAATTATCCAACGTTTATATCAAATACCAGGGTGCCAATTTATTTCCCTTGATAAGGAAGTGTGTGATGGAAAAAAACAAAAAAGCTGTAACTCTTATTGAACTTATGATAGTCCTGGCGATCTGTGGATTATTCCTGGTTCTTGTTTACAATTTTTTTATAAAGAACATTAGGACCTCTCATTATAAAGGACAGATAAAGAAGGTGATGCAGCAGGATGGTAGACTTCTGGTTGAAAGATATTATATGGATGTACAGGGAGCTTATAAGATAACTTCCTGTGATGATAACAATCTGGAACTTGAGGTCTTTTCAGATGTTCCTTCTGAATCCGGATTTGAGATAACTCCTACTACAATAGATGTAAAATATGAATTTGATTCTGGTTCAAAGACTATTACAAGATCAGTAGATGGAAGTATGGCTAAAGAGTATAATCAGGTATCAAACTGTGAATTTAAGATGCTGAATGTGGATCTTGAAGAAACATCTTCTGCAGATGAGGCTGTTTGTGTGGTCTTGAAAGTCGAATTTGAAGAAAAAGAAGAGAAATATGCTATTTTGACGTCTGCTTTTATGAGGTATCCGCAAGCTTCAATGACCTTCGGGGTCAGATCAAGATATGG
>PKTG01000086.1 GCA_002869225.1 Candidatus Muiribacterium halophilum
TTTGAATAGGCTTAAAGCATTTTTTATACTATTATCATCTTCGAATCTATTTAATACTTCTTTTCTTATAGTCTCATCGATTATCTGTGTGCCGATCTCGACTCCAATACAACCACTATCTTTAAGATGTTTTACCATATCCTCGCTTGCAGATAAAGGGTGTGTAATACATATAAACGGCAGACGGATCTTTTCCTTATATAGATCCAGTAGCTCTGTTGCAAAAGTCTTATCAGATAAAAGGTCATCATCGTAAAAGATCACATATTCACTTCCTCTTTGTTTTGCCCGTTCAAGCTCTTTGATTATTACGCCTAAGTCTCTTTTCTTTATACTATAGTTCTTTTCTTTTTTTAATGAGCTGTGAATACAAAACGAACATCTGTAATTGCATCCATATTGAGCAAAAGTGGTATGATATTTTCTAAGATAAGGCATCTTCTTATAAAAGAGTTCCTTGTCCGGTATCGTGTCTAAAAACTCTTTGTCAGGAAGAACCTGCCAGTCGTTTTCTATTATCTTTTCATCTTTTTTATATATAAGACCTTTTATGTCTTCATAACTCTTTTCTAAAGAGAGAGAGATTATAGCTTCATCTCCCATACCTCTGACCGCAAGATCATAAAAAGGATACCTTTTAAGAAATTCTTTTCCTATTATCGTAGGATGAGCTCCGCCAGCAAGAAAAATGCTATCCTTAAGCGTTTCTCTTAGCGATCTTGCGATTTTATTGTTCCAGACAAGCGAATCGGTCGTTATAGAAAAGAAAAGCATGTCAGGAGCAAAATCTTCTATATCCTTTAGAATACTACTTTCCTCAGAAAAAATTTTTGCCAATCTTTTTGATCTTATTGAATAATCATCAAAAAGTGAAGGAAAGAAGAATAGTCTTACATTGTGTCCTCTTTTTTTTAGCATTGTTGAAAATATCTCGAAAGTGAAAAACTCAAAAGCTTTGTAGACAAGAGCGATCTTCATTTAGAAGCCACCGCGAATAAAATGATAAAAATATTTTTTTAATATAAATTGACCACGGATCTCTTTTCCTGAAAGAATGTTTAATATCGCTGGTATTACTCTGCCAAAAAAATGATTTTCCGGTATAAATCTTTTTATATTAGGTGAGGATATCACCATTAAAGCGATTTTTGGGAAAAACACACCCCAGGAGCCAAGAGTACGTATCCTGTCGTGAAACCTGCGTCTTTTCTCGCTTAGATTTCCGCCATGCTCAAAACTGAGGCTCTTACCTTTTTCGAGATCTTTTATCTCCTGCTCTGATATGATACCTTTTTCAATAGCGATCTCAGATATTCTTGTACCTGGATAATAGGTCAGGTAAAAATAGGTGATCCTGTTCGGTTTCCAAGTAAGATATTTATAAAAAGCTTCCTCTATCTTTTCAGGAGATTCTCCAGGTATTCCACCAATATGGTCTATATTAAAAGGGACTTTTGCATGGGACAAAGCTTTAACTCCCTTTTCTATTTCTTCAATTGTCTCGCCTCTGTTTAAAAGCTCTTTTCTAATATCGGGTTCCATTGACTGAATACCTATCTCAACATTCATGCAACCTGCTTCTTTTAATGAAAAAGCTATTTCCTCATCGATGTTTCTTGGATTTATAAGACACATAAATGGTCTATTTATCTCTTTTTTATATCTTTCGAGAAACTCAAGACTCCATTTTTTATCCGATACAAAAGCATCATCTTCAAAGATGACAGCTTTATAGGGATATTTTCTTAATGCTTCGGATAGTTCTTTTATGATATTTTCAACAGATCGCCTTCTTAAAAGACATGAGGTCTTATATATATTTCGATATACATTGTTGTTGCAGAAAAAACAGTTATAAGGACATCCTCTTGAGGTCATTATAGAATAGTATTCTCTAAAACAAGGTGAACTTTTATAAAAAAGATCCTTATCGGCAAAAGGTAAGGTATCAAGTTCCTTTTCAAGTGTATCGGGCTGTCTTATTGTAATCTTTCCGTTATTTTTATGACCTATTCCAGGAATGTTTATTGAAGCATCTCCTGATCCCAGTTTTTTACATAGCTCCAAAAAAGGTCTCTCACCTTCACCTACGCATATATAATCAATAAAATCCTCTTTTAAGACTTTTTCCTGAAGAGCGGTAGCGTGAATACCACCAAAGATGATCGGGACATCTGAATGCTTTTTTATCTCTTTTGCTATTTCGCAGCACCATGCATAAGTATCCGTAGTTGCTGAAAAACCGATAATATCAGGCTTCTTTTTTAATAATTCTCTTACCCTATGTCTTTTATGCATAAAGATCTTTGAAAGAGGTTTGGAATCGATCAGACCATCATCAAAAAGCATAGGAAAAAACTCGAGATCTGTATCTATACCGTTTTGTTTTAAAAAAGCCGATAACAATTCTATTCCAAGAGATTCATATCCACCGTATACAAAAACGACTTTCAAATCTAAAAGCCTCCTCTGAGTATATGATGAATATATTTTTTTATGATCACAGGTCCTCTAAAATCAAAAAGATTACTCAAAATGGCACTTAAAGTCTCTGGAATCACCGAAGCTACAAAGACAGCTTTGGGCATCTTTTTAAAAAGTCTTGTCCGAATGAGAAATCTGTTTACCTTTTTAGGAAGTAATGGCATCCATCCAAAAAGAAGTCTATAATAATCAAACACAGGATCTTTTACAGAACCACCGTGAGTGGTGGTGCCGCCTTTTCCTTTAATCTTAAGATTAAGATCCTCTATAGAAGCATACCCTTTATCCATAGCTATCTGACCAATATCCGTTCCAGGATACAGAGTCAAAAACAGTAGATATATCCTGTTTGGTCTTATATAGTTATAATATTTTGCTGAGAAGATAAGAGAATCCTCGTCCTCTCCGAAAACTCCTGCAAGATGATCACAGTTAAAAGCTATATTATGTCGTTTTAATGTACTTAAAGCGTTCATTATCTCTTTAGTCTTTTCAGGCCTTCCAAGTGAACCTTTTCTTATTTTTGAGTTCAAAGTCTGAACACCTACTTCTATGTAAGCACAACCAGCTTCTGATATCATCTTTGCCATCTCATCATCGATATTCCATGCATGAGTTATACAAAACCACTTTTTATTTATGCCTGATCTTTTATAAAGTTCGGTAAATTCTCTTATCCACTCTTTGTCATGTAAAAAGAGATCATCCTCAAACAGTATATGTTTGAATTTATATTTTTTATTAGCCCATATGAGTTCTTTGACAACATTTTCAGGACTTCTTTCACGCATACCATATTTATGTCCTTTATAAGTCTTTCTTTTGATGTTGTGATGACAGAAAGCACAGTTTAATATGCAACCTCTTGTAGCCATAGTGGTGTAATGTTCCATATTATAAGGTGCTTTTTCATAAAAAAGGTCTTTATCCGGAAATGGAAGCCAATCAAGGTCTTCAAGAAGAGGTCTTACAGGATTTTTATATATTCTGCCAGATTCTTTTGTCCATATGTTCCTGATATTTGTGATATCTTTTTTATCACGCAAATTTTGGCATAGTTCAAGAAAGGCAAGTTCTCCTTCTCCAACACAAATATGATCTACAAAAGGTTCCTTTATACAGGTATCAGGAATACTTGTGACATGTATTCCACCCCAGATTATCTTTATATCAGGTGCGTGTATTTTTATCATCTTTGAGAGTTTTCTGCACCATATTAGATCGTCTGTTACAACTGAAAAAGCTAGAAGATCGGGTTTTTCTTTTAATATTCTTTTGACTATGGCTTTTTCATGAGCAAATATCTTCGCAAGGATAGGGATCTCTGACATGGTATCGTTAAACAGTTTTGGTGCGAAAACAAGAGAAGTCTCGAATCCATCTCTTTTAAGTACTGCTGAAAGATATTCGACTCCCAGACTTTCAAATCCACCGTATACAAATGTAATTTTCAAAAATAAGACTCCTATAAAAACAGTGAAAAGTGAGTAGTGAAGAGAAAACCTCAAAAAACTTATCACTGCAAATTAAAAAAAAAGCAGGGGTTAGGATTTAGGGATTAGGGCAGGATTTTATTTTCTACATTAATAAATTTAAATCCTTAACTCCCAGTTCCTATGTTTACCCGTTTCCCTTAACGCTTAACGCATTACGAAAAATCGAAAAATCGATTTTTGTCAAAATATCGAGCTTCATTTTTATTATTATATCAAGAAGTTTGAATACTTAAAAGAAAAGCATTAAATTAACTCGTAAAAATCTAATACTTGACTATATCTTCTATGGTTTGAGATAATTGATTAAATGTATTTTATTATTTATACAGGAGCAAATTTTGAACTTTAAATTAACTGATGATTATTTGACTGGTTTTGGTTTGATCGACATGGAGCATAGAAGATTTGTTGATATCTTAAAAGGACTTGACCAGGCTATAAAAGAAGAAGATCATTTAAAGATAAAAAAAGTCTTTTTTGCTATGGTTGATTATGCAGATTATCACTTCTCACATGAGGAGGAGATCTTTGAGGAATATGATTTTCCTCATCTTTCAGGTCATAAAAAAGTTCATCAGGAATTTAGAGATAAAGTTAAAGTTATACTTGAGCAAATGAAAACTGGCAAAGATGAAACAGAAGATCTTGCTGTATTTCTAGTCGATTGGCTTTTAAATCATATAAAAAAACAGGATATGGTTTTTAGAGACTTTCTTGAGTTGAAAAGATCCAATGAAAGATCTGGAAACAAAGATGGATAAATTCCTCTTTGTTTATTCAGCTTATGAGAACCTTGGAATCGAATATCTATCCGCTTCTCTGAAAAAGAAAGGTTATGTGACCGACCTGCTTTTTTTCCCGATGCTTTTTGAAGATAGTATGCTAAATATCGATCTTCTTTCAAATATTTTTAGAAAAAGAGATAAGATAATAGATCGAGCTGATCTTGAAGGTGTCAAAGCTGTGTTTTTCAATGTCCCAACAGATTATTATCAGTATTATCTTGAAATAGCAGGAAGGATAAAGGCTAAAAAGGATATTCCGATTATCTTTGGTGGTATTCATCCCACTTCAATTCCAGAAAAAGTCCTGAAAAATGAAGTGGTTGATATGGTAGCTGTTGGAGAAGGAGAGATAACAATAGCTAAGCTTGCGGATTATCTAACTGGTAAAAGAGATACGGTTCCTGAGGGCATATGGTACAAAAAAGATGGGAAGATAGTGAGAAACGGTGTATGTGAACCACTTTTAGACCTTAACGAACTTCCGCTACCCGATAAGAGACTATTTTATAATAAAGCAAAATACCTATCTGAGACCTATACGATCTTTACCTCCCGAGGCTGTCCTTATAACTGTAGCTATTGTATAAACAATATCTGGTATTCTAAGGATGTTCATAGCGATATGAAAAGAGTTCGAAGAAGAAGTGTAGAGGATGTTATTAGAGAGCTTGAATGGGCTAAAAAAGAGTTTGATATTAGCTCGGTTATGTTCGAGGATGACGTTTTTTATCTTTCCGATAGCTGGCACTGGGAATTTGTCCGTAAATATAAAAAAAGAATAGACCTGCCTTTTGTTTGTGTGATGCATCCTAAGAGTTGTCAAAATTATGAGATAATTGAAAGTCTTAGAGACATTGGCTGTATTCAGATGGAGATTGGGATCCAGACTCTTAATCAGAAAGTTAGAAGAGAGATGCTCAACAGATTTGAGACGAATCAGGAAATAAATAAAGCTCTAAAAAACCTTCATAAAAGCAATATTCCGTTTAATATTGATCATATAGCAGGTCTTCCTGGTGATACCTTTGAATATCAGGAAAAAGCTGCCAGAGTATATTCAAAATACAGACCAAACAGAGTTCTTTACTTTTTTATAACAAACTATCCGGCGACTGAGATCGAAAAAAGATCAAAAGAACTCGGTGAGACGGATGATATATCTATTGAAAAGATGCATATGGGTCTAGGCGAAACTGACGAGACAACAGGCTCGGTATCTAAAGAAAAAATAAAAAGATTAGAGCAACTAAGGGTACTTTTCGGATGGCTTCCTTATTTATCAGAATCAGTTGTAAGAGGTCTTATTAAGACAAAGACTTATAGATTTTTACCTGATACAAGAATATTGACTAAAATACTTCCTTCAATACTGGCGACTATTTTTGGTAAAGAACCAAGAGGAAAGGTAATACTCAAAAAATATATGATTGAGATGTTTAACTTTCTATGAAGATCCTTCTTGTAAACCCTCCGGTCTCAAATATCAGAGAACCTATACATGATATTCCTAAATTTTTAAATCTTGGACTTGCAACAATTTTTAGCGAACTTGTTAGTAAGACTGACCATGAGATCTTTTTTATTGACTGTAAGTTTGAAAGATTAAATCAATTTGATCTTATAAATAAAATAGAAGAGATAAATCCTGAAATCATAGGGTTTTCATTAAAATCAGTTGATGCAAATATTGTATTTGATCTGACAAAAAAGATAAAAAGACTTTATCCAAATATAACTCTTGTAGCAGGTGGAGCACACGCAAGTGCTGTAAAAAATGATCTTATTGATTCTGCAGATATTGATCATGTTTTTTGTGGTGAGTCAGAAGAACTTTTTTTAGATTTTTTAGATAAGATTGAAAGAGGAGAGACACCTGAAAAAGTATTTCAAACAGATAATTTTATCATAAATATTCCAATGGTTCGCTGGGATATTCTACCTAAAGCAGAAAAATATTTTGTCATGTCTTCACGAGGATGTCCTTTTAATTGTATTTTTTGCATGAGAGTTCTTGGTGAAAAGATAAGAAAACGAACATCGAATGATATTTTAAAAGAATTCAGTCTTATTTTAAAAAGAAACCCGAAAGCTTCGATAGAATTTGCTGATGAGACTTTTACTGTAGATAAAGATTTTGCAATAAAAACACTCAAAAAGATAAAAGAAAAAAATCTACTTCCTGAAAAAGGATTGATTATATCTACAAGAGTAGACACTTTGGATAAAAAGACTATAAGGCTTTTAAAAAAATATGGTGTCAGAAAGATAATAGTGGGCATTGAAAGCGGAGATGAAAAGATTCTCAAAAATACTTGTAAAGGAATCCAGCTTGATAAAGCACTTTTGATATGCAAAGAGATCAGAAAAAACAAAATACAGCTTGAGACTAATTTTATAGTAGGTCTTCCCGGAGAAAATATTAAAAGTGTAATAAAAACAGCCATTTTTGCTGCAAAGACAAGATCAGATAATATTTCTGTATCTATTGCAGTTCCCTATCCTGGTACAAGATTACATGATATGGCTAAAAATGGTGAATTTGGATATATACTAAGAGATGTAGATTGGTCTGAGTATAACAATGAATTATCAGGTGCACTTGAAAGCAAA
>PKTG01000118.1 GCA_002869225.1 Candidatus Muiribacterium halophilum
AACTGGAGGTTTGAAATGATTAATAAGAAGCAAGCACTGATATCTGTGTGGGATAAGACTGACCTTGAGATGATCGCAAGTAAATTAGTTGAAAAAGATTATGGTCTTATAGCTACTGGATCAACTTCAAAGTATCTTCAGGAAAAAGGATTTAATACTAAGACTGTAAAAGAATTAACAGGTTTTCCTGAGATCCTTGATGGAAGAGTTAAGACACTTCACCCGAAAGTTTTTGGTGGTATTTTGTACAATAGAAATTTAGAGTCTCATAAAAAGGAAATAGCTTCTCATGAAATAGATTCAATAGATATCGTTGTTTGTAACCTCTATCCCTTTGAAGATGTTCTTGATAAGGGTCTTACAGAAGATGAACTTATAGAATACATTGATATTGGTGGAGTAAGTCTTATTAGAGCAGCAGCCAAAGCAGGCATACCTGTATTATGTGAACCCTGTCAATATAAAGAGTTTACTCAAAAGAGCAGTGATGCAATGAATAAAGATTATTTGAGAAGATTAGCAGTAGCAGCTTTTATTAGAACAGCTGAATACGATTCGAAAATCGCTAATCATCTTTCAAACGGAGAATTTATAAATCTAAGTCTGGAAAAGACAAAGACCTTAAGATACGGAGAGAATCCTCATCAGAAAGCTCATCTATATAAAAAAAGAGGTTCCAGTATTTCTCTTTGTGATCTGGATCAGAAACAGGGAAAAGATCTTTCTTATAACAACCTTATGGATACAGATGCAGCATTAAATATTATAAAAGAGTTTATGGATAAAAATACATGTGTGATATTAAAACATGCAAACTCATGTGGACTTGCACAAGGTGAAAATAGGATAAAAGTTTATGAAAAAGCTCTCTCCGGTGACCCGATGTCAGCTTTTGGTGGAATAGTCGCTGTGAATTTTGAAATCGAAGAAGATCTAGCAATTAAGATGAACGAACATTTCTTTGAGATCGTTATTGCACCAGCTTATTCAGAAAAGGCTATTGAAATTTTTTCTAAAAAGAAAAACCTGAGAGTTTTAGTATACAAAGGTTTTGATAAAAAAGTAGATAAAGCTTTTTATGATGTTGAAGGTGGAATGCTTGTTCAGGATAGAGATTGGTTCTGTGAAGATTTCACACTTAGATGTGTTACCAATAAAAAACCAGACGAAAAAGATCTTGAAGAAGCTTTGTTTGCTTTCAAAGCTGTTAAAAATGTCAAATCTAACGCTATTGTGATGACAAAGGATAATATGCTTGTCGGTATGGGAGCAGGTCAGCCTTCAAGAGTGGATTCAATGGAACTTGCAATAAAAAAAGCTGGTGAAAAGAGTAAGGGAAGCTGCGTGGCTTCTGATGCTTTTTTCCCTTTCCCTGATGCAGTTGAAAAAGCAGCTCAAAATGGTGTTAAAGTCATAGTGCAGCCTGGTGGTTCGATTAGAGATAAGAAAGTGATTAAGAAAGCGGATGAACTTGGTATTGTGATGTTGATGACAGGCAAAAGACATTTTAAACATTAAATAAACCAGTTTTTTGGGAAGAATCTGGATTTTGGATTTTGGGAAGAATAAAACCACCCCAAACCCCAAATCCCAAAACCCGAAGTCTTAAATGGAGGTATAAATGAATATTCTACTTTTAGGAGCTGATGCAAGGACACATTGTTTAGCCTGGAAATTAAATCAGAGTAAAAATGTCGATAGATTATATTCTTTTCCGGGAAATCCTGGCATATTCTCTGTCTCAGAAAGGACTGATATTCAGGATGATTCTTTTGAGAGTATTTATCTTTTTTGCATGCGAAAAGATATAGATGTTGTAGTTCCAGGACCTGAAAAATATCTGGTTGAAGGAATATATGATTATTTAAACTCAAAAGGAATCAATGTATTTGGTCCATCTGAGGAAGCTGCGAAACTTGAAGGAAGTAAGGCTTATGCAAAGGAATTTATGAAAAAGTATGATATACCTACAGCTGATTTTAGAGTGTTTGATGATTATAAAAAGATGAAAGAGTATTTAAAAAAAGCTGATTATCCACTAGTAATAAAAGCCGATGGGCTGGCAGCAGGTAAAGGCGTAAAAGTTTGTTATGAATATGGAGAAGCAAAAAGTCATATAAAAAGATTTAAAGATATATTGTCAATAGACGGTGTTAGAGGACGCTTTGTCATAGAAGAGTTTATGTTAGGAAAAGAAGCATCACTTTTACTTTTTGTTGATGGTGAGAATTTTTCTCAGATGATCTATACAAGGGATCATAAAAGAGCACTTGATAATGACAAGGGTGAAAATACAGGTGGTATGGGTGCTATATCTAATCCGTTCATAAACGATTCTATCAAAGAGTATATCTATCAGAATATAGTGAAAAATACTATTAGAGGTATAAAAGAAGAAGAACTCGAATATAAAGGTGTAATATATATTGGAATAATGCTTGATGATTTCAAAGCCAGAGTGGTTGAATACAATGTCAGATTCGGAGATCCGGAGACTCAGGTCATATTGCCTCTTATGAAAAATGATCTAGGTGAAGTGATTCAAAAGACTATTGATAAAAAATTAGATGCTGTTGAGCTGAACTGGTATAAGGATGAAGCTGTATGTGTAGTTCTTGCAAGTAAAGGTTATCCTGCACAATATGAAAAAAATAAGGCTATCACTATAGATGCTGAAAAGATATCTTCATAGGTCTTTTTTGCTGGAGTTGCCCGGTCAAATGATCAGCTTGTAACTGATGGCGGAAGAGTGATATCCGTTGTCGGAAAAGGGAAGGATGTCAGTCAGGCACGAAAGAAAGCTTATAAAGAGTTAAGTCATATAGAGTTTGAAAATAAATATTATAGAAATGATATCGGAGGAAATCTATGATAAGGATATTAATGGGCTCAGAAAGTGATCGGGAAGTCATGGAAAATGGTCTTAAAATACTTGAAGAAAACGATCTTAAATATGATGTTCAGGTAATATCCGCTCATAGAGAACCTGAGAAGTTAAGAGAATACATAAAAGAAAATGATGAAAATACAAAAGTGTATATAGCAGGAGCGGGTCTTGCTGCACATCTTCCTGGTGTTATTGCATCAATGACGCAAAAACCAGTTATAGGGGTTCCTATCTATTCAAAATATACCGGTGGGCTTGATGCACTGTACTCTATTGTTCAGATGCCTAAGGGAGTTCCGGTGATGTGTGTTGGGATTAATAACTCAATCAATGCATGTCTTTCTGCAATTAGAATAATAAAATCTGTGAAAAGTGAGAAGTGAGATGTGAATAGAAAACGTGAAGCGTAAAGCGTGATGTGAAACGGGTAATAACTGAGTCGAGGGTCGCGAGTCGCGGGTCAATAATAAAAAAGCGTGGGGTTTGGAATTTGGGGTTTGGGTTGGTTTTGATCTTCTCAAAATCCAAAATCCAGTTTTATCCCAAAATCCTGCTTCTGTATTGTCTAACGGTATAAAACAGCTCTCTCACGGTCTTTTAAGAGAATACTATCCCTTTTTTTGATATAATTAAAAAAATTAAAAAAAGTTAAAGAAAAAAGGAGAGGGTATGCTTAAAAAGATCTTTTACTTACTACTAGTTTTCATTGCTACAATATTTCTTGCTTCATGTGGTGGAGGTTCCGGAGGCGGAGTAACAACATCGGGAGAAGCAATATCAACAACTGGTATAGCGGTTGACCCGTATATTTCAAACTCTAAATTCTATATAGATAGTAATAAAAATGGCTCATATGATAATGGTGAACCTATTTCAGGATCATCTGATGTAAATGGAATATTTACTTTTTCAACATCGATGAAAAAGGGTGATGTAGTAAGGATGCATCCTTCTTATAAAGGTAAACATAACGGAATAGACTACACAGGAAATCTCATAGAAGGAAAGGTTGAAAATGCTCTTGCAAATGGAAGAGTTGTTTTTTCTCCAATTACTACAATAGCTATTAAACATTCTTTATCAGAAGAGCAGGTAGTTGAGATAATAAACGATGCTTTTGAAGATCAGAACTTTATGACAGTAGCTGATATATACTCAGATCCAATGGATCAGGTGAATAGTGCTGT
>PKTG01000083.1 GCA_002869225.1 Candidatus Muiribacterium halophilum
TTTTTTATCCTTTTTTGACTATTATTTTTTTGTATGTTATTTTTTTTATATCCTTTTCTGGTTATTTTTTATTTTTAGGAGGAATGATGAACGAAGATTTTGGAAAGAGATTAAAAAAAATAAGGACTCTATTAAACCTTAATCAAAAAAATATCGGAAAACGTCTAAAAGTCCCTTTAACCAAAATAAGTAAATATGAAAGGACTGAGATAAGACCATCAGCTGCTTTTTTGACGAGATTATGCATTGAATTCAACACAAATATCAACTGGCTTTTGACTGGAAACGGTTCTCCGTTTATAACAGATCAGGTGTCAACGGACAACTTTTCGATGAAACTGACCCAGCTTCCCATATACGACATATCAAAAGATTTTGAAAGAGATGATCTTACAGATAAAAAAAACATATTAAAATATATAACCTTTAGTATAAACTGGCTTATATCCGATCCTAAAATACAACCCAGAAACCTTATATTAATAAGTCTCTCCGACAACTCCATGTTTCCAAATTACAATCCTGGAGATTTAATCTATTGCGATATTTCAAAGAAGGAAGATAGATCCGACGGACTCTATCTGATAAATATCGGAAAAAGATTGTTTCTAAGAAGAATACAATATATCAAGCAAAATACATTTATGATAATACCAGACAACTCAAAATATAAAACACTCTACTCCAATAAAATAAAAACAAAAGTTATCGGAAAAGCTGTCTGGTCATCTCACTCTATAAAAGATTAACACGTTTCATTAAAAGTCTTTTCAGATATTATACCAATAAAGACCCCTGAAATAATAAGAAACATTCCAATAAGCTGATAAAAGGATATCTTTTCTGAAAGGAAATAATAAGCGATAAAACTTGCAATCACCGGTTCTAACAGGATCACCAGAGATACCGTCTCAGCGCTTATACTTTTTAATGCAAAATTAAAAGAACTATGTCCTATCACCTGAGATAATACTCCCAGAAGAATTAGAATGAAAAGTTCTCTTCCTGAAAGGAAAAAGACAAACTCAACATTTAAGAGAAGATTAAACAAAAGCAAAACAAAAGATATAAAATATACAATATAGATATATACAAATATATGAGTCTTCTTTCTTACCATCTGACCGCCGATTATATAAAGCGAGGCAAAAAAAGCGCCCAGAAGAGCAAATATATCACCCTTTATAGAGGATATTAAATCTAAAGGCGAAGAAACATCTCCCATATCAGCATACGAGATCAGAACACTTCCCGACACCCCAAGTATTATACCCAGATAAAGTATGGATTTAGATCTTTTTTTAAAAACAAAGAACCTTATTAAAGCGACAAATATCGGATTCATAGCAACAAGAGACACAGACGAAGCTACCGATATATATTTCAGAGAAGTTATCCATGTAATAAAATGAAGCGAAAGAGCAAAACCACAACCTGTCATTATGATCAGATCTCTTTTTCTAACACTTAGAAATTCCTTTAGGAAAAACAGGATAAAAGGAGTCAGCACCAATATAGCAAAAGCCATTCTATAAAAAGCTATCTGAAAAGCTGTAAGTGTCGGAAGCATCTTTATCATATTAGCTGCAAGCGATACTGATATTATTCCGATAAAGAGAGCTATTATCTCCTTAAGCAAAGACTAGCACACCTAACCCGGCCACAAATAATATTATGCCGAATATGACCTTAAACATATATACATAACAAGTGCTCGACCTCATAGAAGTCGTTATACTCTTAAGCTCTATATATGGAACAGGAGCCCTTCTATACCATCCTTCAAGAACTACCTCTCTACCGGAATAATCGTTAGCTCTTAATAGACCAAAAAGAAAATCTATTATTCTTAAAGGTTGCCTATAATCCAGAAAGATTATTCCAGTCTCATCCTGAAGTATAAAATCCTCACTCCATATAAGACCTGGACTTCCTTTACCTATTATCTTTCCTTTGACCGTGACCGGTACTCCCCTTACATGAGATACTTTCACCTTCTTCAATAGCGAACTTATTCTCAACTCAGGAAAAAGATCAGACGGATATGAAAAATATACTTTTACAAGGCTTGCAATACCAAAAAGCATCAGACCAATACCACCAACACTTGCCTTAAAATCCGACAAAGTGAAACTAGTCATAGTCATTAACATTACAGCAGCTGGCATCCATTCAATAAAAAGATCTACAAAGAACTCATCCCAATAACTCTCAGGTTTTCTATCGTTAAAGACAACATAAGGTTCTTTCCCCTGATGCATAGACTGATTAGAAAGCGCAATAAGTCTTTTGGCGATAAGCGGATGAGTAGAATGAAGTTCATAATAAGTAGCCCACGGGTTCCAAAGATCCCATCTCATCGCTCCTTTAAGTGCACCTTTGTCAACCTCTTTTCCCATCGATTCCGATGGTACGGTAGTAGTAATAGCAAGATTTCTGGCAGAAGCTGCATCGAATATTCCCATTGCTTTTACAGACTCAAGCTTTGAATCTCTACTTTTTTTACCAGACTTTCTTCCGGCAAGACCGTATCCTATCTTAACCAGAGCCGATGCTAAAGCTTTAGGTGCCTGATACTCCCCAGCAAATCTATCAGCATGATACTCTCTTATTCTAGAAAACCATAGGACTACATATTCACTGATTATATAAACTATGTAGGATACTATAGCTACAGCTGCCGCTGGATCTCCTTTTTTACTTCTCCTGGATCTCATCTTTGAAGCGGTCTTATAAAGATAATAAGCTATCATCGGTACGGTCTGTGCAATAGTCATAAGAAGCATATCCCAATGCACTGCATGTCCTATCTCATGAGCTACAACTCCTTCGATCTCTTCGGGTTCAAGTAGAGCTATTATACCTTCGGTTAGTATTATTCTTGCATTATTAGGAGTATGACCATAAGTAAAAGCGTTTGGAGCTCCATCCGGTATAAGACCAAACCTTGGAGTCTTTATTGAGTTAGCACCACTTACCTTTATTACAAACTCGCGAAGATGCGCAGGCAGTTCATCCAAAGTCACCCAATTGACGTTGTATAGATATTTCTGAATAATATCCATGAAAAACGGTCCTAATATAAATTGAAGCACAGAAAAACCAATGTATATCAAAAGCCCTTGCCCTTCGGTCATGTATCCCATATTGACAAGAAAAATAAAGAGCAATCCTATAATACCCCACAGACCTATTATAGTCGTAGCTGAAGTAAACGCCAGATTAGGAAGCGGAACAAGTTTAGGACGATATGATCTTCCTTTTTTTATATCAGATATAGTATTTATGTCTTTTTTTTCAGGCATAGTACCTTGATCAATAGTAATATTAACACTACCACCCGAATAACCAGGAAGAGCTTCAAGCTCTCCTTCATCAAGCCAGATACCTTCAGTCTCAGGATCATAATCAATAAGCAGTTTGCCTCCAAAAAGGCTGAGCTCAACCAGATCGCCACCGGTCTTGGGATTCTTTCTTTCCGTAGGTCTTGGATCCTTTATTGCTTTATCAAGATGATACTTAAGATATGTAGCTGACTTTGTAAACATAAAGATCTCGTTCTTATCAAGCCATATACCCTTGCAATCTTCACAGTAATCTATAAGGACACCGTTTTTCGTCATAACCTCGGTAATCTTTTCACTGCCACAACCGGTACACCTCATCTAATACTCCTTTATTAATTAATGATCAATCCTCTTCAACACTCCATTTTGAGAAAAATATTGCAGGCACTCCCTCTTTTCGAAACCTGGCATCATTTTTAAAGGTAAAACCTTCATCCTTTGTTTCAGCATCAATATATAACGCCCCTCTTATTATATCCAGTTTACTTCTGCAAATAGAAAGAAGTATATCCCTGCTTAAAAAATTCTTTTTTTCACTATCACAAATCTTTTTCCATTTACTTTCAGGATTAACAGAAACCAGTATCATTTTCGTGTCTTTATTCAGTTTTTTCAATATATTCAGCAGAAAATCCCTCGGAGAATCTACCTCTTCAGCACATAAAAATATTATCACCTGTCTATAAAAACTAATATTTTCAGATATTTCTTTCAATAAATTAAAATCCACATTTGAAAACCTGTTAAAAATTTCTTTAAAAGAATTATCAGGCATGATAACCAAAGTCTGAGCGTCTTTATCATGCAGCACTGTATAGAGAGTCCTTTTAATAAGATTTATAAAAAAATCTCTTTTTAAAGAAGAAGAACTATCGAATAATTTTATCAAAACACATCTCCATAAAAGGATATATGATATTTACCAGCATTGCTTATCTTTATTAGAATGTTACATTTGTTATAAGATATAGTCAAGAACCTCTCCTGAAAAGAAACCTTATTCTTTTAAACTTACCTTTATACTGAGATATAAATATTCCACTTACAATGAATATCATACCGAATGATTTTGTTATATCAAACTCCTCACCTATCAGAAAATATGCAAATATCGCTGTAAATAAAGGAATAGTATAGGTAAATATATTTGCTTTGTTTATACCGATCTTTTCTATAGCTATAAGGTAAAAAAGATAAGATAAAGCTGAAGAAAACAGCGAGAGATTAAAAATACAAAGTATTATATTAGAAGGGGGTATTCTGGTAAACAACTCTTTTCCTGAATAGATCAAAAAAAGCGGAAAAAAATAAATAGCTCCAAAGACGTTCTGATATTTTATGAGAGTTATAGGTCTATAGGTCTTCACAAGCTTTGTGCCCAGTATGTTAAACCCGATTGCTGAGATCACAGCCAGAAACATAAGTAAAATACCTTTTGGCTCATACCTTAGATTCATACTGGTATCAAATACAAGTGCAAGAATGCCTATTATAGCAAGTGCCAACCCAGTTGTCTGACGTTTATCTATTCTCTCTTTAAAGAAAATAAAAGATGCAAAGACCATAAAGATAGGTATTGTCGATACAATAAGCGATGCAACTGTAGATGATATATATAAAAGTCCAAGACTCTCTCCAATAAAATACATAAAAGGTTCACAAAAAGCTAATGCCATAAGCATAGGAATATGTCTTCTTTCAAGTCTCTTTTTCTCTTTCATCAAAGTTGAAGATATCAAAAAAAGAATACACGCAGATATTACCATTCTAAAAAAAAGTATGGTAAAAGGATTGTAAAACTCGTAGACTATCTTTATCCAGACAAATGATATTCCCCAAAACGACATGGCCAGGAGATTGAGAATATATACTCCAACAAGTTCAAATCGTTTCATATTCAACTTTATCAGGAGTTAAATATTTCCTCATTCATCTCTCCTTCGGATTTTGCAACTATTAACGTACATACTGCATCTCCGGATACATTTACAGCTGTCCTTATCATATCAAGTATTCTATCTATACCCAAAATAAGAGCTATACCTTCCGTCGGAAGACCAACCGAGTTAAGGACCATAGCTAATGTAATAAGACCAACCCCGGGAACTCCAGCTGTACCTATTGTCGCTAAAGTAGCGGTTAGCACTACTGTCAGAAGTCCGGAAAGAGTAAGAGTCATTCCATAGACCTGTGCTATGAATATAACTGCCACTCCCTGCATAATAGATGTACCATCCATATTTATAGTAGCCCCAAGAGGGATCGTAAACGATGCAATAGTCTGGTTAACTCCCATCTCTTCCTCAACCTTTTCAATGGTTACAGGGATAGTAGCATTCGAGGATGAAGTTGAAAAAGCTATCGACATGACCGAAGCAAATTTTTTATAAAACTTGACAGGGCTTAGATTAGCAAACAATTTAAGAAGTGTAGAATAAGTTATAAACGCATGAACAAAAAGCACACCAATGACAGTCAACATATATTTAATAAGTGGCTTTATAGCATCCGCACCTGTTGTAGCAAAAGTCTTTGCTATAAGGAAAAAAACGCCGTAAGGTGCGAGTCTCATGACTATATCAACAATCTTCATCATAAAATGATCGAGTTCTCTAAATAACTTTAAAAGACCCGATGTCTTTTCTCCAAGTAGCGAAAGTGTAACTCCGGAAAGTAAAGCGAAAATTATTATCTGAAGCATATTACCGGATGATAAAGATTTAATAGGATTTTTAGGTATCATCTCTATAAGTACTTGGGAAAGAGGAGTCTTCTGATTTATAGTGGGATCGCCTTTTACAAGATCTGACATGTCAAGTCCAAGACCCGGATTCACTATCGATGCTATTACAAGGGCTATTATTATAGCAACTGCAGTAGTTACAAGGTAAAATCCAAGAGTCTTAACCCCTACTCTACCTAGTTTTGATACATCACCCATATTAGCAGCACCGTTTACAATTGATACAAATACCAGAGGAACAACAAGCATTTGAATAGCTCTTTTAAATATTGTACCACCAACATGAAAAAGACCGTTTACAACAAACTCATAAACTCCACCTGAAAGTCTAGAGGCTATTAATCCGGCGATAATACCAAGAGTCATCCCTATAAATATCTTAGTTGTTAGACCAAGTTTTCTTTTTCCCATTTTTGATTCTCCATTTTTTATTTTGTCTTATAAATAATACATCTCTTGAGATGTTTGTGCAACATAACAGCTCTTATAAAAAATTAATTGAAATTCTCAGCAGGTTTTACATTTGTTTTTTTAAACTCTATAATCTTAATCATGATAAAAAACAAAGATGAAGCTTCTGTAAACGAAATACTCACTGAGCTTTTAAGATTATCGTTACCATCTATACTTGGACTTATGGTGATATCTCTATACTGGACAATAGATTCGGTCTTTGTCGGAAAAGGGATTGGTACTGATGCGGTTGCAGCATTAGCAGTAGTATTTCCTTTCAGTCTTATCGTACTGGCTTTTGCTCAGCTTTTTGGAATAGGAGGACAATCTGTTATCTCAAGAGCTCTGGGTGCAAAAGATAATAAAAAGGTCAGCTCTTGTATTACAACTGTATTTTACTCAACTTTTTTTCTATCGATACTACTCATAGTATTTTTTAAACTTTTTGAAGAGCCACTTCTTGAGCTTTGGGGAGCTAACGAACAAATCCTGAATCTCTCTAAAGATTATTTTAATATCGTTATAAACGGAACTTTATTTCTACTGATGTTTATAAGCTTTAACAATATCATAAGAGGTGAAGGTAAAGCTATAAGAGCGATGCTAACCCTTGTTATAACAGCTTTAACCAACACAATACTGAACTATATATTCATCTTTCAACTGAATATTGGCATAAAGGGGGCTGCAATAGCAACAGTGATATCACAGATCGCGGCTTTTCTTTTCCTTATTTCCTATCTAACATCTAAAAAGACGAGTCTGAGACTACAACTTGATCCAGCTCTTTTTGAAATCAGTGTGCTAAGTGAGATCATCAAGGTTGGAATGGCCTCGCTTTTAAGACAGATCTTCACAGCCTTTAAGATAATATTAATAAATAATTTGATAATAATCTCCTATACCGGTTTACAACTTGCAGCTTTCGGGATCATGGTGAAAATACAATCAATATTTCTTATGCCGGTATTTGGAATACTACAAGGTCTTTCCCCTGTTGCCGGATTTAATCATGGAGCAAAAAGACCGTGTAATGTAAAGTCTGCTATATATATATCAATATTTTTATCAACAGCATTCCTTATAATTTTCTGGTCTATCATAATGATATTTCCAGATAATATACTTTCATTCTTCTCAAGTGAAGCTTCCTTTGTTGATAGCTCGGATATGTTTATGCGTATCTTCTTTCTTTTATTACCTCTTAGTGGTTTTCAAATCATAATATGCGGCGTATTACAATCAATCGGAGATGTCAGATATGCTTTTATAAGCAATATACTAAGAGATGGGGTTATTCCTATATTTGTTCTATTGATATCTTATAGATATCTTAACAGTATAGGAATATGGTTATGTTTTCCTGTTTCAGAGATGATTTCAGCTGTTTTCATACTATATATATTTAAAAAGGAATTCAAAAATATTTGTGTTAGAAGAGCAGAAGACTTATTGCCATAAAAGCCATACCAATAAACAGACCATAAATAGAAAGGTGATGTTCCCCATATTCCTCAGCTGATGGTAGAAGCTCGTCTAAAGATATAAAGACCATTATGCCAGCTACCGAAGAAAAGACAAAACCAAAGACAACATCAGTCATAAAAGGTCTCAAAACAGCATATCCAATAAGTGCACCTAAAGGCTCAGCCATACCTGATAATGAAGAGTATAAAAGAGCTTTCTTTCTGCTTCCTGTAGCATAAAATATAGGGACAGCAACAGCTATTCCTTCTGGAATATTATGAATTGCTATAGCTATTGCTATGGGTATTCCAAGACCCGGGTCTTTTAAAGCGGCTGTAAAAGTCGCAAGTCCTTCCGGGAAATTATGAATAGCTATAGCAAGGGCTGTAAAAATTCCCATCCTATGCATTGCTTTTTCTTTTTGAACCTTTTTTTGTTCATCAGTGTATATTTCTTCTATATGATGCATCTCATGAGGATTCTCATAATCAGGTACAAGTCTATCGATCAAACCAATTAAGATAATCCCAAAGAAAAATCCCCCAACAGCATACCACTCAGATAGTTTTAAAGACATACTATCACTTAATATTTCAACAGATTTTGGAAAGATCTCAACAAAAGAGACATATATCATTACACCTGCGGAAAACCCGAGACAAATCGATAGAAAAGATGTGTTTGTCTTTTTAGAATAATATGCTGCAAGACTTCCGATTGAAGTTGAAAGACCAGCAAATAATGTAAGCAAAAAAGCTAATGCCAGATTATTTTGGAATAGATTCACTTATCTTTCTCGATCTTTCTATCTGAAAATCCGACAATCTTTTATCTTCTCTAGTAAAATGTCTTAGAAGAATAGTCTTAAGATTATAAATTTCCTTGATCGCTTCCTGACAAATTCCTTTGTCAATATCTCTGATTATTTTAAGAAGAAGTTTTCTTACCTTCTCATGTTCTCTTATATGTTCATCGGAAAATTCAAATCCATTGGATATCATGTATCTTTCCTCTGAATCAAAAAAACTTACAATCGTTGTGGCAAGATCATAAAAACAGTCTCTTGATGAAAGGAGATTAGAATTAGAATCAATTAACATAGAAAGATTATCAAAGGATGCTAAAATGCTTTTTTCTCTATCTGAAAATCTAAATCCGGCCATAATTAAAAATCTCCTAAAAGGTCCTACGAAAAATATACCTTTTTAATCTAATAAAAACAAGTTTATTTTTCATATTGATTAGTCATGCATTTAAATATTACTCTCACGTTGGTACCTACACCATAAGTAGAATCTATATCTATTCTTCCATCGTTTAATTCGATAAGTCTTTTAACTATACAAAGACCTAATCCAGTTGATCTCTCATTGTTTATTGGCTTGTTTGAGAATCTTTGAAAAGGAATAAACAGTTTACTGATATCCTCTTTTCTTATACCCATTCCTTCATCTTTTATCTCTATTATACAATCTCCATAATCCTTTCTTGCAATCAAAGCGATTTCCGAACCTTCTTTAGAATACTTTATAGAATTTGATATAAGATTTCCCATTATTTGAATAAATGAATCAGAAGATACATGAATATTAATATCCTTATCTTCTATATTTAAGAACAATCTCACTTTATTCTGCTTAGCCCTGATATTCCAAAGATTAACAACTTCAGACAAAAGCTCATTGATGTTAAAAAGTTCCTTTTGAACAGAATAATCATCTGATTCGATCTTACCTAGATCAAGCATATTATTTATAAGTCTATTTGAATAAGTTATCTGTTTTTCTATTATATCAAACACTTCTTTAGAAGAATTTATATTCCCTTCATTCATCTCATCTTTTACGAGTTCAAGATAATTATCTATAAGAAAGAGCGGATTTCTGAGGTCGTGTGCAGCCATTCCGATTATAGAATGATCATTTATCTCGTTGCTCTTAGTCATATCTTTTTCATCAACAATTTTTTTCTTAACCATACCAAGTCTCTTCTGTGAATCTTCTAAATTAGAATAAAGTATCTGTGCAGGCATCTTGATTGTACTCTCAATGAAAGCTTTATAAATAAAGATAAATGAAAATAGTTTAAAAAAATGGCCATACATGTTCGCTTCACCAAAAACACTAAAATACTTGGTAAATAAAAACTCAGATATTATAGTAAGAAAAACCGAGATCATAATGTATCTTTTAACTCTTCCTCTAATTATATCCTTCCTTTTTCCTATGAGATACAATGTTAATATTAAAATAGCTATTATTATATATTCAGAAAAGATCTTAAAGGATGTAAGTCCGGTACCATCTATATAACAATCAGGGAATCTCCCGGAAAATATAAAATATATCAGAACAATAGTTAAAATAGAGAAAAATATAAAGGTACTGCCTCGGTTAAATCCTCTTTTGCTCAACAGTATAGCAACAAAAATTGAAATAGACTGAAGATATCTTGCTGCAATCCATAGTTGAGTCGGAAGATTAGCATCATTATCCATAAAAATTTGTAACCCTTTATATGATATAGCATGAAAAAAATCTAAAAGTCCTACAAAAAGAAAAGCTACGCCTATAAGCAATAAATAACTGGCTTTTCGGTTTCTTTCCGTTAGATTCCATATGATAATAAATGTTGCGGTTGATACTATTATTGAAAAAAACTCAACGCTAATATGAAAAAGATTAAAATCTATTCTCCTCATAAAATATAACAGCATAATTATTAATGTAGAAAAAACAATACTGTTTGGGATGTTGTAAAAAATACTTCCTAATCTTGATGTGAAGTCTTTAATCCTCATTCTGATACCTCGTTGGAAGTTTAAAATAAAAAGTCGTACCTTGACCCTGTTTTGATTCCAAGGAAATCTTCCCGCCATGCATCTTTATTATATTGTCAGCAATAGCAAGACCAAGACCAGCTCCGCCGTACTTTCGTGTATAAGACGAATCAACCTGTACAAACTTTTCAAATATTTCATCCTGCATCTCTTTTGATATACCTGTGCCCGTATCTTTAACATAGGACTTTAACCAGTTAGCTGTTAAAGTAAAACCAAACTCGACTTTTCCTTTACAGGTGAACTTAAAAGCATTGGATAAAAGATTATAAAGTACCTGTCTTATCCTTCTTCTATCTATTTCAAGAAAGACCTCTTTTTCAGGTAATACATATTCAAAAGCAACACCTTTTTTTATGAACTTATCATAAAATTCATCCCTGATATCTCTAAAAAGATCATTGATCGATGTCATAGTCTTATCAAGTTTAAACTGTTCAGATTCTATCTTTGCAATATCCATAAGATCGTTTATTAAAAGCAGAAGGTGATTTGAAGACCTTTTGATATTAGAAGTATAAAAAGATATCTCATCTTTGTCTTCAGATACTTCCATTAGTTCGGAATATCCTATTATGGTAGTCATTGGTGTTCTTATCTCATGAGACATATTTGCAAGAAACTCCGATTTTATTCGATCTGCTTTTTCAGCTTTTTCTTTTGCTTTTATAAGTTCATGCTCTTTCTTTCTGTTTTCCATTACTTCTCTTGTCAACATGAGGTTTTTATATGCTATCGAAGATATCTCTTTAACGATCATACCTAAAAAATCGCTTATCCTTATAAACTCTGACCGTGTTAAATGAGATTTCCCGAACTCTTCTATAAGAATCTCTTTTTTTATACCTGTTTCTGATGCTATCCTATCGATTTGTTCTTCGTCTAATTCTTCTTTGATCAAACCACTTATGATCCATGTACCAATATGTTTATCAGCAACTATTATAGGACAGGCAGACTCAAATGTACCACATATATTACATCTCTCAATAACGATTTTTTTCATTTCAAGTGTCTTCTCGCCAATATATCTTCCATTTAACAAACATCTTTTTTTATTTTCAGTTAATTTTCTGAAATCACGACATAACCTGTTAAGATTGCTTGGTTGGGTTATTGCTCTTCCATGAGAATCGATTATATGACTTCCAACATCCATATATTGAGAGAACATATCCTGAATTTCCTGAAGATGATCGATCTCAAGCAATTCTTTTACAGATAAATTGTTAAGCTCTTCATGATCACCTGTAAGAAATTCCAGTTTTGCTTTAAGACTTTCTTCTGCCAATCTCATCGAATTCTCGGCTCTTTCTCTTTGAAGAACCATATCGTTTGCAAACTCTGATAGATCAATAAATTCAGAGAAGATAAGTCTGTTCTTATCGAGAAGTATGTTATCCTTAGAAGCACTCTTAAAAAACCTGGTATATTCACGAAAATTCGCACTTATCTTTTCTGATAGATCACGACCTAAAATATAAGCAGCCACAAAAGCAATACTCATAAACATTATCATATTCGCAAACTGGCTTAATATATATCTATTCATCTTTTTTTTCTGTTTTAATATCTCTTTTCCTATATCATCAAGATTTAGTCCTATACCGACATACATCTCAAGCTCAGGTATACCTGATATGTAGGATATCTTTTTATAAGGAAGCTTTCCCGTAGCACTAGGCATAATATAGGAAATGAATCCCTTTCCTTTTTTAGCTTTTTCAATTATTTCCCTGACAACAGATTTACCATTAGCATCTTTGACATCATACATGTTCCTGCCAATAGATGGTCCTGAAAGTGATATACCATCAAAAGAACCTGCAAAGACATACTCCTCATCCGAAAAAGATATCTGTCTTATTATTGAGATCATCTCTCTTTTTATCTTCATCAGATTATCGATCTTATATTCACCAAACCCTATCACCCAACCGTAGGGTTCAAACAAAGAAAAATATGATATCTTTTCATATTCCTTATCGCCCTCTGGTCGGACCCATTTATAGTTATAAAAACCTTTTTTATTCTGCTTTATCATTTCAATGACTTCTTTAACCACTAATATACCTTCAGAGTTTTCAAATTTAAGCATGTTCTTTCCTTCAATTGAAGGATCAATAGGAAATAGCCTTTCTATTCCATCAAGATCAAATATAAAATAATATCCATTAACCTCATCATCACGAATATTTCTAAGATTATCTATGATCTTTTGTTTCAAAAGAGTTTCTGGAAGTATATCTTTTTTAGCTGTATATATTCTGGTCGCTATTTCTATTCCATTTTCTACTCTTGATCTGATAGTTTTTTTCATGTTCTTTTCATTGTTTTGAAGTTTTAACTCAAAGATCTTAAGAATGTTTTCGATTCTGTTTTTAGCAAGTGTTTTTTTCTCTGAAAGGATCTTACCCTTTAATTCATTGACATCTTTGTCATAATCAAAATAAACATTTATAGACCACAAAAGACTGCTAAAAAGGATTACAAAAAAAGATAGAGTCAATAGATTTTTAAACACTACCTTTGAAAGACTGTTTTTATTCAATTCAAATATTCCTTATTATAATTTTTTCTCGTATTTATTATATCCAAAACAAAATTGTAATACAACCAGCCAAATGACAAGTATAAAGTATCCTTTATTAATTTCTTAAAACTGCCAGAGAAGATCAATCGATCTATTAAAAATAATACAAATGATGTCAATATTATAAAAATGGCGACAATGCCGTTTTTTATGTTTGGTACAGGAAATAGATTTCCTGCTTTTAAAGTCAGCATATGATAGATCACAGTTGGTATTCTCTCTAAACCGTTCTTCGATATTCCTTTTTCTCTTTTTCTATGACTAACAGCTATCTGAATTATTCTTTTTGTGTATATATTTGCAAAAAATGGAATAAACCTATGCATCCCTTCACAGACAAGATGTATTTTCACTTTATCAATTGTTTCACGCTTAAAAACCTTTAAGGAACATCCATAATCGTATACTTTAAAATCAAAGATCCATGAAAGGATAATATTTGCTATCTTTGAAGGTATGATCTTAAAAAAAACAGGGTCTTTTCTATTTTTCCTATAGCCAAGTACCGCATCAAACTCATTTAATTTGTTTATCATTAACGGTATGTCCAGTGCAGAGTTTTGAAAATCTCCATCAATCAATACGACTTTATCACCAATACTATTATCTATTCCGATCCTGAAAGCTCTTGTCTGACCGCTATGCTTAACACTGATAAGTCTCACAATATCATTACGGATCTGTTTTTTTCTGACTACTTCAACTGTATTATCACAACTTCCGTCATCTACGACTATTATCTCAATTTTTTCAAGTCTATCTCTAATCAAGATTATCTCATCTATGACTTTTGATATGTTTTCCTCTTCATTATATACTGGTACAACAACAGAGATCATCCTCAAACCTTCTTTTTCTAATTTTCATAACACTTTTTTAAAAAATTTTTTTAGTCTATAATAGTCAAATTAACGTTGACAGTCTTTTTTGATTTTGTTATTTTTATTTTTTGATATGTGGGGCGTTAGCTCAGTTGGGAGAGTATCTGACTGGCAGTCAGGGGGTCGTTGGTTCGAATCCCATACGCTCCACCATTTTTTATCTGTTGGTCAAGCCCCTTTTCCAAGTGGTATCTGGATAAATACCGTGGTTCCTTTTTCAGGTACTGACTCAAGATATATATCTCCGTCAAGCAACTCTATAAGGTTTTTAGATATAGTAAGACCAAGCCAGGTCCCACCATATTTTCTGGTGTTTGATGAATCCACCTGAACAAATTTCAAAAACACCTTGTCCTGAAAATCTTGCGGTATACCAACTCCAGTATCCTTCACAAAAAACTCTATTAAACCTTCTTTTATATCATACCCTACAGAAACAAAACCCTGATCGGTAAATTTAATAGCATTTGAAATAATATTATTCATTATCTGCTCAACTCTATATATATCAGTAAATAATTTATTTGTTTCAGGTCCCATAACAGGTTTTAATTTGATTCCTTTTCTATTAGCCGCAAGAGTGTTTTGATTGACACAATCCTCTATGATCTCTCTTGGATTGATAGGCATGATCTTAAGCTCAAGTTGCCCGGCCTCTATCTTTGAAATATCGATTATATCGTTTATGACATCGAGAAGTCCTTCAGAAGATCTCTCGATTATTTCAAGATATTCTCTGACCTCATCGTTTATTTCCTCTTCACCTATCATCTCGACATATCCAAGTATTGCCGTCATCGGAGTCCTTATCTCATGTGACATATTTGCAAGAAATTCAGATTTAAGTCTATCCGCCTTCTCGGCCTTTTCCTTTTCTTTCAGTATCCTTTTCTCATATTCATAAATATCATTTATATCTCTCGCTGTCTCAACTGCTCCTATAATATCGTTTTTTTCATCAAATACAGGTGTTGCAGTTACAAAAAACATCTTTTATCCAAATCTCTGCCTCATACTCATCTTTCTACCTGTATCAAAAGCGGTTTCCACAACACAGTTAGCACAAGGATTATCCAGTTCATGAAAGAGCTCATAACACTTCTCATTACCCGTCTCAACATATTTAGGAAAATTTCTTTTCAGTGCATCGTTTGACCAAATTATTTTAAATTCTCTATCAATAAAAAGTACTGTTTCATCTATAGAATCAAGTATGAGTTGCTTTTCCTTCTCCTGTCTTTTAAGTTCCTTTTCATAGAGCAATCTATTTGATATATCTCTTGCAATTATAGCTGTTCCTATAACATCATCTTTTGATGATAATACTGGAGTCATAGTCAAAGAAAGATTCAATTCCTTTCCATCTTTAGTCTTTCCAAAAGTATTATATTCAATGATCTTCCTTCCTTTTTTAACCTCGTCGAATATCCAGTTTAGATCGCCTTTTTTATCATCAAATATATAGTTTATATCCCTGCCGATTGTTTCCTCTTTATTTAAACCAAACAGATCAGAAGCACCTTTATTCCAGCTCGTTATCTTTTCACTTAATGTATAACCGATTATAGCATCCGAAGTATTTTCAATTATTGAAAGCAAAAAAGCATTATCTGCTTCCAGGACATCAAGAGAACCTTTTATATCCCTTTCCTGTTTGACTTTTTCAAGAAGACTCTTTTCAAAACGTATATGCGAATTATAAATAACAGAAAGAAATATAAAAAAGATAGTAAAGACTCCTAAGATAACCCAGTGATCTCGATGTATAAGAGTTTTTTCTTTATAATATTCTTTAGGAACATAAACTTTGACATCAAGATCTAATCCCGCAAATGTATGACTTTCAATAAAATTCTCTTTAAAATCAATATCTCTTTTATTATTTTTAAGAATACTTATGTCTCCTAGAGATATATCATAAGAAAATTCCAACTTATCTTTAATTTCGAACAAAGTATTATTTAAAAGAGAGGAAAGATCTATTTTATGCTTAACTACTCCGCCTCGAACAACAGTTGTTAAAAAAAAACCTTTATCTGATGGATCTATCTTAGAAATATTATCCACATCATTAAATCTGGTATTTAAATAACTTTTATAACCCGGGTCTTCTTTTTTAAAATTATCACTCTTAATTTCTTTATCTTTAATATAAAAGATCTTCTCATTATTATTGATAAATCGTATATCTTTAAGAAAAGTGATTCTCTCTTGTTCATCTTTAAAATATTCAAACATATCCCTCTAATCACATTCCTTACATGTGATTAAAGCTGTGTTCTTTAAAATATCAAGTCTATTATTAAGTCTTTGAAATATTAATTGTATCTCTCGCTGTACATCTGATCTGATAAGTTTATTTGCTATATAATTAGATTGAAGCTGAAAAAGATATAAAAAAGAATTTGTTATCAATATAAACAATATCAATAATATAAGATTACCATTTATATACTTTTTTTTCATATCGTTTAACCTTTACTTGATTTTATTAATTTACATTCTAATAATAACATCTTTTTTAATAAATATCATCGTTAAGAACTGCTAAAGCCATTGGGAAAGGAGTCAAAGCTCTCTGTAATATTCCATGGACATAAGCTATAAGCATACCATAGTTTACAATAGGAATATTGTTTTCCATCGATATGTTCATTCTATAAAGCATCTCTCTTCTGTTTATCATACACGCTCCGCAATGAACCACAAGTGAATATCTTGTCATATCATCAGGAAAACTACTACCTGCAGAATGTTCAAACTTAAGTTCCTTTCCTGTTAACTGTCTTAACCATCTAGGTATCTTGACTCTTCCAATATCATCGGATTGAGCATGATGGGTACATGCTTCCGAGATAAGTATTGTATCCCCATCCTCAAGCTTTTTTATCTTTTTTATTCCTTTAATAAAAGTCTCCAGTTCTCCTTTATATCTTGCAAAAAGAATCGAAAAAGATGTCATAGGAATATGAGGCGGACAGTCGGCAGAAACTTTCTGAAACTCCTGTGAATCGGTTATCACAATCGTTGGAGGGTTCTTTAATCCTCGAAGTGAATGAGCTAGCTCTCTTTCCTTTACAACCAATGCCTGAGCATCATTATCAAGTATATCTCGAATCGTAGCTACCTGAGGTAAAATAAGTCTTCCTTTAGGAGCAGCATTGTCTATTGGACAGACAAGTACCGCTACATCACCTGGACGGATAAGATCCCCTACTATGGTAGGTACTATCCAGTCTTTGGTAGTGTTTTGAGTGATACCTTTTTTTAGTTCTTCTATTCCAACTCTGTTCTTTGAAGATACCTCAAAGATCAAAGTATCGAAGAACTTAGAAAGTCTCTGTTTTTCTTCTTCTTTAGGAGCTTTAAGATCGGTTTTGTTAATTGCTATTATCACAGGAATGTTTCTTAATTTTATCTCTTTTACAAGATCTTTTTCATAGTTGAGTTCCTCATCTATCTTCTCAGCTGAGATTACGATTATCACAAAATCACATCTTGCTAGAATTCTTCTGCTTTTTTCCACCCTCTTCTCACCAAGCTCGCCTTCATCATCCATTCCAGCTGTATCTATTATAACAACAGGACCAACCGGAAGAAGTTCCATTGATTTAAAGACGGGATCAGTCGTCGTTCCAGCAACATCCGATACGAGAGCTATATCCTGATTTGTAAGAGCATTTATAAGACTTGATTTACCTGCATTCCTTTTTCCAAAAATACCTATATGTAATCTGTTCCCTCTATTTGTCCTTACCAAGATTACCTCCATAAAAAAACAGGGATTATCCCTTATACCTGATTCCAGTCTACTGTTCTCTGTTTACTGTCATACTGTTCACTATTCACTAAGGGGTCAGGCTGAGCTAGTTAAGCTTAATCTTAGGATCAGCCAGACCCTTTCACTTTTCACAATCTTATTCGATCCTTCAAAAGATCTGATCCAGAAATCCCAGGTGCAGTTGCTCGTTTTGGATTGAAGATATGATCGATCTCCTTTTCATTAAAGATCTTTTTGTTTAGAACAGCTTCTTTTATTGTATATTTATTTTCAAGAGCATATTCAATAAGCTTGCTTACCTCGTGATATACAATATATGGAACAAGAAGAACAGCCATAGTAAATCCTTTATCCAGATTATACTTACATCTTTCCGGACAGCATGTTATATTCTCGACACAATATTTCCTTAAGGACCTACATGAATCTATTAATAACTTAATTGAATCTATAAGAGAATCTGCTATTATTGGCATGAATGCATTCAATTCAAGTTGACCTGAAAAAGATGCTGTTGTAATAGCACTATCGTTAGCGATTATTCTTATTCCAGCCATTTGGGCAAATTCCGGAATAACAGGATTAACCTTACCTGGCATAATGGAACTACCTGCCTGTCTTGGCTCTATTTTTATTTCTCCTAGACCTGAAAAAGGACCACTGGAAAGCAATCTTATATCCGAAGATATCTTAATTAGATTTACCGCTACAGCTTTTAATATTCCAGACACTTCAGCTATCGGATCTAGATTTTGCGTCATATCCACCATGTTCTCAGCCCTGGCAAGTCCTATTCCGGATAACTCCCTTACTTTTTCAATTAGTTTGAATATATAGATTTTAGGAGCATTTATACCTGTTCCTACAGCTGTTCCTCCGAGATTTACCTGCCTAAGCCTTTCCTCAGATTTGTATACTCTCCATCTGTCCCTTGCAACAGCCTGTCCAAAGGCTGAAAACTCCTGTCCCAAAGTTATAGGCACCGCTTCCTGCAATTGAGTCCTTCCAGGTTTTAATACATCTGCAAACTCTCTCTCTTTTTCCTGAAAAGCAGTCTGAAGATCTGCAAGTTCATAGGAAAGATCTAGTATAAGTCTAATAGCAGCGAGTTTTAAAGCAGTCGGATATACATAATTTGTAGATTGAAATCTGTTGACATCATCATTAGGATCTACAATACTATAATCACCTTTTTTCCCACCAAACCTTTCAATTGCAATATTTGCGATCACCTCATTACAGTTCATATGTGTCGATGTACCTGCACCTCCCTGAATCGCTGGAAGAACAAAGGAATCCTTATATTTCCCGGAAAGTATTTCGTCACATGCAAACACTATCGCATCTGCTTTTTCAGTTTCTATAAGTGAGAGTTCTTTTAATACTATTGCTGAAGATTTTTTTATTAATATAATAGCTTCTATTATCTCATATCTGACATAACCGGAATCGTTTTTGAAATTCTCAAGAGCTCTAGCTGTATTTATACCATAATATTTATCCGAAGGTATCCTCATATCACCAATCAGATCTTTTTCGACTCTATAACTCATTATTTCCCCTTTGTCATATCCTTTTCTTCATAGTATTTTAAATAACCAGCTGCCCAAAAATAGTTTGAGATTATCTTAGCAACAGAACTCATTATCATAAAAAATATTATAGCTACAATAAGATAGATGAAGAAGGTAGAGTGAGTAAGCTCATTTAAGAAGTTATCAAAGAATGTATTAAAAAAGCTATCCATCTCCTGAAAATCTCCTTTTCCGGATTTTAGCTCACCTATAAACGATATGATCTTTGGTGCTACAAAAAGAAACGGAGATGCAACTATAATATAGACCGGTATCATGACAAGAGATACTTTAAAGAAGTATATAGATATCTCCCACATCTTTGAAAAGATAAGATCTTTACTTTTACTTATTGAAGCAAACGCATCTATTTTCTGATCAAACATAAAATATGATGAGAAATTTATTATCATATCAACGAACAATTTTATACAAAGGCTTATAGTACCCATCATTATAAATGCAAAATAAACAATAATAAGCGTGTCTTGATTGCTACCTAATATAGCAAATATTGGAATTAGTAATAACTTTGGTACGATAAAAAACAGCAGAAATAAAACCACTTTTATAATAGCAAGAGGAATATACAATACAACGGTATCCGAGGCAAGGAAGAGATCTGTAAAATCTGTCTTTATACCCTGAAAACTATTTTTTAAAGATGTAAGTCCAAAACTCTTTTTAAAGTATGAGAATAAGAAAAAGTTTATCATTTGACCGAGTATTGGAAAAAGGCTGATCATCATCGAGAATAATACCAGAACAAACCAAAGATGCAGATTTTTAAAAAAACTGATAAAGACATGGCTTGTAATGGTCATAAAATCGGTTTCTCTATCTATAGTCAATATTTTATTAACGGGAACCTTTGTAGCGTTGAGACAAGCACTACAAACATTCCCGTTTGTATTATTCTTTTTTCCACATCTTATACAAAAATCACCCATAGAAAAAGGTTATCATATTTTTGTTCTCACTCCAAAAAATACTGTCCTTTTTGCAGTTGGATAGTTTAATGTTGATATATACTCTCTGTTAAAGAGATTTTGAATTGTCAGATAAAACTTCTCGTTTGACCAGTTAAGATCAACTGTCGTATGACCGCCCCACCAATTTCCACTTATAAACCTTTTTCCAATATAGTTTAATAAAATATCAAGATCATCCTTTTTTAATCTTAGTACTGATTTTAATATGGGACGGTAAATTAATGGATTATCATTACCATTCTTTGCCTGCTTTCTATTTATATCAAAAGTAAGTATGTCGCTTAACCTATAGCTTATATTAGCGGAGATTATTTTAGCTTTACTAAGATTAACGGGTCGCCAAACACCAAGATTATCAGGCATCCATTCAATAAGATCTTTATATCTATCATAAGATATATCCAGAAACAGTTTTCCTATTTTCTTCTGATACTAAACAAAACCTGAGGTTTCGCTTTTTAAAAGCGGGTTCCCTTTTGTAAAACCACTGTTTGGCCAATATAGATCATTAAATGTTGGAGAATTATATCTATTTCCAATAACTATTTTAGAATGATCATCAAAATCTTTTAAAATCGTAAACTCTTGATAATCCTCATCTTCACGTGAGTAATATTTTCCCGTCAAGATCAAAAACGGACTCAAGGATTTTCTCATAGATACCGAATAAAGGTCCTCTTCTTTATCATAACCTCTTTTTGTATCCCATAGTCCATCAAAATCAGTATCAGCAAACTGTTCACTCTTTCCAATAAACTTTTCATACGTAAGTTTTACTTTAAGATCATTGAAGTCTCTATTAAAAAAAACATTATAACGCTTAGTAGAAGTAGGACTCATTGTATCAAGATTCTTTTCATACAAAGAGTTTTTCTCTATTACCGCTGATAAACCATATTCTATCTCCTTGACGGGTGATGATCTGAGACTATAGACAAAAAGTGTTGAATCATTATAATTTCCAGGTGTAAGGAAGGTAGATGGTCCTAAAAGATACTGTGTCCTATCAGCATACCAAAGCGAAGTTTTGAACCTTTCTTTGTTCTTCTTTATATAGATAGAGTTTTGTCTACCTCTTTCCAGTGAAGAACCACCTCGATACTCCTTATTACTGATGAAAAGAGTAGTAAAATCATCTATCATGGTATTGATATAATGCTTTTTATATTTTTCACTTCCTAAAGATATTCCTAATATATTTGGGGTATGGTTCAGACCCGAAAAATCTATCATACCACCTGAACCACTTCCCGAACTATTCATAAAAAAAGGACTGTATTCTATTTTTATAGAGGAAAGCATCTCCTTTTCTATCCATGATATATCAAAGTCTCCATTTGCAGGAGAATTTAAAAGGACACCATCAAACATCTTAGCTGTCTGAGGCGACTTTGCTCCTTTAAGTGTCGCAGTAAGCAGCGAACCAACCGAACCAAGGTTTCTGACTGTAAGTGAACTGTCTATTAAAGAATCCTTTATCTGAGCACTCTCAAAAAGTGAATCCACACTATAGACATCTTTTGATATATTACTTCTATCCTTTTTGACCTTCCCTATTATACTTACTCTTCCCATCTCAAAACTTTTTTTCTGCAAAGCGAATATTTGAGTGATTATCAGTACTAAAAATATTGCAACTATTATCTTTTTCATCTTCTCTCCTTTTATACTTTTAAGATATAAAACCAATAAGCAAATCAGATCAAGATGAATAAAAAGAAAATAAGTACCATTTTACCTCCCTTCACCCGAAGGATATTCAGAATTTTAACTGGGACGGTCTCCTGGCTTAAAGTGTATCTGCCTTACTTACCTTCTCAAGAACGATGTTCTCAATGGTGATCAAGTAGACAACACTTAATACAGTAGCGGGGACTGCGACGGATTCTAACCGTCTTCCCGTTTCCCTGTTTGAAAGTAATATAACAAAGAAGTTTTGAAAAAGAAAATGTTTTTTTATTTATAAAATATCAGGTATTTATTATATGTTCTGTAAAATGCTTTTAAGTGGTTTTCTAATAAACCATGTGCTTTCGGATTCTTTTTTGACAGGAGTGTCAAGTTCCTCAAAATCTTCACTGGTGCCAACTATTATGTCACATTTTTCACACCAGTATATCTTGTGATCTACTCCAGGTGTTTCCAGAATGATGATACTATCATGATTTCCTCTCTTACACATAGGCGCCTCCATTTTTTTTATGGCCCATCCTGTGCTACTGCTTATACTATGATAGTCTGCTTCGACATTTATTGTGATTATCCCTCACTTAATATATCGACATATAAATGTTAAAACTAAAGTTATTGGGATTTCAATTAAAAAGAAGACTTTATTAAAATAAGCATTTTTCAACCAATAACCAACTTANATATAAAATACGCCAAGCACAATAAAAAATACCCCTGATAACATATTAAGCAGTTTTATTGAAACATAGGTACCAGCAAACTTCCCACATAAAGCAGCTATCAGACTGGTTATAACAAGTGCTATAGCTGAACCTAAAAAAACAGAAAACCATGCATGGGGTTTACCAGCACCGATCGCAAACGCACAAAGCTGTGTCTTATCTCCAAGTTCTGCAAGAAAAACAGCAAAAAAAGTACTTAAGATTATTGAAAGATCAAACATATTTCATCTCCTTTAACAAATTCTATTTTGAGGCATCTTTCCTCTTTTTAAAATATCGAGTATTGAATTTACACAAAGTACAGCCATATCATCACGAGCTTTAAAAGTAGAAGAACCAGTATGTGGAAGAAGCACAACATTTTTTAATCTTTTAAGTCTTTCAGGGACTTGTGGCTCATTCTCATAGACATCAAGACCAGCTCCTGCGATCTTTTTATCTTCAAGAGCCTCTATAAGCACTTTCTCATCCACAACCTGACCTCTAGCTATATTAATTAAAATTGCATCTTTTTTCATGTTTAATATAAAACTTTTATCTATCATATGAAAGGTATCATCGTTAAGCGGAGTACAAAGCACTATAAAATCAGATCTCTTCGCTATTTCCTCTTTAGAGGCAAAACAAGCTCCCAGTTCTTTTTCAAGTTGCTCTTTTTTACTTCTTGTATTATAAAGAAGCTTCATATTAAAACCAATACCTCTTCTTAGGACTTCTCCTCCGATCCTTCCTGCACCAATAACACCTAAAGTCTTTGAATATACATCATGACCTCTTAACAGTCTTGGCGCCCATCCCTTAAAAAGACCTTCTCTTACAAAAGAATCCGATTCCGGTATCTTTCTTGCAACTGCAAGAAGTAATGAAAAACCAAGATAAGCAGTAGCGTGAGTAAGTACATCAGGAGTATTACATACGATTATATTTTTCTTCCTGCAATGCTCAATATCTATATTATTATATCCTACAGCATAATTTGATATTATCCTTACTTTTTCAAAGGTATCTATAATTTTTTTGTCTATTGTGTCGGACAAAAGTGTTATAAGCGCATCACAACCTTTAGCACCCTCTATTATCTCATCAGAAGATAATACTCTATCCTCATTATTGAAAATCACTTCAACACCTTCTTTTCCCAGCATATCAAAAGCTATGTCGGGTATTCTTCTTGTAATAAAGACTTTCATACTACCTCCCAAAAGTAAGAATAAGTATTAGAAACATGATTATTGATACTGCAAGTTCCCGATTAAGACTTCTCATTGGAAATTCCTTAGTCTCTTTATAAAGCACCTGTGCTCTTCTGTTTTTAGCAGTCAACCAGGAAACTCCTAATATCACAAAGGATATATATATTCTTGATATAAAACTATTATAATCAACAAGCTGTGCTTTAAAATCTATAAATCTGGTGGAGAAGAAAAACAATGAGATATTTAGTATTAAAAACATCAAAAACACCCAGGTAGCGTTATCCGTAAGCCGAACATCACCTTTTGGGACGACCCTAAAAAGTCCTGCCATGACTAAAAATGAACCTATAATAAGAAGACTTTCCTCAAATACGTTATGATGTGCTTTTAATAAAAAGATCATAAATGGAAATACTCCACCTGCTGTCATCACACATAGATTAAAAAGCACTTTTGATAATCTGTGGTCTGTCCTACAGACAAGAAACATAACCGTCTTGTATATTGAATGGGCTGAAATATATACAAAAGAATAGAATATCTGACCATGCATAAGAAGTATTATCGCATTCGAAACCGCATATACAGAACTCCATGCTATCATCTTTTTTATCTTGACAGCTTTGAATACATTCCAGGCAGATATAAGGCTGGATAAATAAGCTATTATGAGTATATCATTCAATATCATACCGTTTGATCTAAGCCCAGGTAAGGCTAAATAATAAAGACCGAATATACCCGTAATCAGAGTAAACGATGAAAGCATAGCCGAAAAACCAACCCTCGCTGCAGAGTGGCATGTAGATACCCATGAAAATGGAAAAATAGCACTCTTTAACATAAATGATAAAATAAAGAAAATACATGCAAGTACTGGCATGGAATAATCACCTGGAAAACTCAACATCCCGGTATATAGATAGTTGACTATTATTCCGGAAAGTAAAAAAATAGAACTCAAAGCTCCGAATATCATATATTTTAATGATGCTGAATATTTCTTATTAGATCCTATAAGGACATAAGCACAAATTATCATGAGCTCATAATAGACAAAAAAATTGAACATATCACCAGAAACTATTATCCCACTACATCCTGTGAAAAATAAAAGAAGCAATATCCTTTCCTGATAATTTCTGAAAGATTCATTGATATGACCTGATATTAAAACTATCGAAGTCGTTGCCATATAAGCAGCAAGAAAAAACAGCTTATATGTATCAAACATAAGCGTTATGGAACCAAAAAATCCATTTAATGGAAATACAAGCTTTGAAGGATTATTAAAAAAAAATAAAAAAATACTTCCACCCATAAAATACTGTACTATAACAGAAAGATTCGTTGTAAATATTGATATATCCTTTTTAAATACCGTCTTACAAAAAAGAGTAAACAACATCATACCCGCAGGTATAAATGGATATATTATAAGTAGGTCTATTATCTCAGCTCTGTTCATAAATATCATCCGTATTTATACTTTGACATCTTCTATATATTTTAACTACTATAGACAAAGCTATTGAGTTAAAACATACACCGACTACTATTGCTGTCAGCATAAGCGCATGCGGAACAGGATCAGCCATACCAGAGATATCACCAGAATTTAATATAGGTGGTGTCATACTCGAGTGTGCACTAAAGTTTATAAACATATAAATAAGCATACCCTGTATTATGTTAATACACATTATCTTTCTTATAAGATCACGATTGGTAATAAGTCCAAAAAAGCCTATTATAATTATTAACGCTTCAATCATCTTTTCTCCAAAGGTATGATAATGAAAAGGCTCCCGCTACTATAACCATAGACTCAATAAGACTATCAAGAAGTCTTGAACCTAAATATACATATACAACAAGATTATTTATGTTCAGCTTTTTGCTTCCTTCAGCAATCTTATAAATATTATTGTTATTTATATAATCAGGAAAAAGTCTCATATTATGCAAAAGAAAGACACATATCAATAACAGAAAAAAGATTGTCAGATCAAAAGCTTTCCTTTTCAAACTCAACTCCTTTTATAAAATAATAAAAAATAAGAACTATCGATCCAGTTACCTCAAGATATATAGAAAGATTAAGCAGATTCATACCAATATTAGAAAACATCTCAGAAGGAAGTGAAAAAGAATAGAATCTTTCAAGAAAAGATTCTGAATATAAAATCATAAATACAGATATCATAAATAGTAGGAACCCTAAAAGTTCTATCCTTACATAAAGGGAATGTTTAAAATCTCTTTTATCAGAAAACATATTAAAAACGATGATCATTGTCCCAGCAATGACTCCCGATTGAAATCCGCCACCAGGATAATTTGAGGAATATACGACCATGTATAGCGAAATTATTATAATAAAGGGATATATCTTCCTTAAAGTTATATTAAGTATAGATGATCTCTTAAGATCCAATTTAAACTCCTATAAAAAAATCATTTTTAACAGCACTCACCCAACCTGTATTTTCCTGTTTAAAATCTATTCCTTCCTCAAGACAGACATCAACAAAATCTTTTACCTGTTCTAATGATTCTACGTTACAGATAATAGTCTTGTTGAATCTAGAATCTCCCTCAAGCAAAGCAGCAAGTTCTGCCAGAAAAGGGAGTGTCTCGACAGCCAGATTCTCAGGAGTCTCTCCATCAAGTATAGTAGAATCAAATAACTGAAACTCAATCATTATTGAAAGTATCTTGTTTAATAGCTCCTCATCATAAAGGACAATCGTCATAGTATACATTGATCATCCCTCCATCTCTTTGACAAAGTCTATTATATTATCAACATTATCACAGGAAAATATTTCCTCAGCCTTTGGTCTGGAAAATAATCTGGATATATGCGCCAGTATACTAAGATATGCCCTGTTCATATTATTTGGAACAAGAATACAAAATACAGCTTTTACCTGCATTTTTTTATAATAGGTCTTCTTTTCAAAGGTTATCAAACCTACATGAATATTCTTAAGATCATTTCTTCTGGAATGACTTATTAAAAAGCCGTTTTTCAGATCTATTGTTATGAGATCTGAGAACTTGTCCTCAAAATCGTTCAAAGAACATTCAGGCTCTCGATCTTTGATCATACTTGTTATCAAAGTGTTAACTGAGACTCGTAGATCACTTCCAAGAGAGCAAACTATGTTTTCTTTTCTTATATAATCCGATAATTTGATCAAATCTTATCCTCACTTGTCTTTTTTATTGCTATTATATATATGATAACAGAAAGCCCACATCCTAAAGCTGCTTCTGTTAGTGCTACATCTGGAGCATTGGTAAAAAGATAGGCAAGAGATAATATCATAGAAAACACAGAAAGAAATATTAGTGCGTTCTTATTATTTCTTGCAAATACTATCTTTAAAGCTGTAATAAGAAGTAATATATCTACTATTATCTTCACATATGCTCCCTTCTGAAAAATTCTATCTTATTCTTTACTCCTGCAAGAGCAATGATATGTGAAATAAGTGGTCCTGTAATAAAGAGAAAGGCTAATATGATAATCAGTTTAATGGAAAAAGCCATATTCCATCTATAAAATATTAGTCCAAGTATAATAGTCCCTGCGGCAGTAGTCCCACACTTTGAACTCGCATGAAGTCTAAGATAGATATCCGGAAAGAGAATAATACCTATTATACCAAAAGACATTATTATAAAACCGATAGAAAGCATGACGATTCCAAGCATCTGCATATCATCCCTCTCCTTTTACGCTGAAATAATTACAAAGCGCGACTATTCCTGAAAAAGACAGAACCGCATAAACAAGAGCTATATCAAGGTAATACCATATATTTAAACTTATAGAAAGAATACACATGAGTATTATAATTATGAGTGAGATTATATTAAGAAGTATGATTCTATCAAAAAGACCTTTTCTGTATAACATTGTCATTAAAGTGAACATAATAAGTATAATATCAAAATATATAAAGAGCTTCATTCGAATACCCTCTTAAGCACTTTTTCAAGCCTGTGTTTTATTATCTTTCCTGCGCCAATAGAGTTTCGGGTCTTTATGTTAAACCAATGCACATAAATGTAGTGTTTTTCAGTCCATAAAGAAAGCGTTCCCGGGACAAGACTGATCGCATTCGCAAGTATCATCCTACCAAGTGATGATCTCATTCTAGTCTTTATCCTGATGACACCGGGAGTATAATCTTTTGAAAAGATGCTGAAAATAAGGGAAAAAGCACCGTAATAACTTTCGACCAAAACATACACGAGAAAAAAAAGCAGATAATCAGGTCTTAATATTATTGAAGATACATGCATCTCTTCGTCAACAAGATAATAGTTATAATAAAGCATTGATACTATGAAGGATAGTATCAGCATAGCAAAAATAGATAAAATAGAAAAATCAAAGGATATAAGAAGGAAGAATACCAGACATAATACAGTGAGTATTACTATTCTGGCGATCTTCCATCTTTTAATCAAATCTTTCTTCAAAAAATTCTCTCGCATATTTAGTATAGATACTTATTTTCGCAAAATCTTCAACATCATCCAGAGCCTTCTCTGCCTGTCCTCTATTTCCTAGAACAGAATATATATATACCTTAAGAAGATCCTTTTCAAAAAGTGTCTCTCTATCAGGTCTTACTATACTTTCAAGTTCCTTTATCGCTTTAGTCATATCACCACTCTCAAAATATGTCTTAGCCTTCTCTATATGCACTATATTATTTTCATAATCGAGTTTTTGCGCAACATTTAGTATAGAAAGTGCTTCGTTAAAGTTTCCTGTCATCCTGTATAAAGAAGCTAGAGAAATGTATGCTTTTTTATATGTCGGGAAAAGATTGATAGTATCAATAAGCATAAGCTCTGATTTTTTCAATTTGTTCCTCTCAAGATATTTTTGAGATAATCTATATTTATAATAGTAATTATCCGGATACCTTCTTTCCTTTCTTTTTAACTGATAAAGGTTTTCAGAGGATTCGCGCAGATCTTTAATGGCTTTTATAAAAGAGTTCTGATCAGACGGGACATGATCTATTTTTATTCGATCTATCTCATTTGCTTTGGAATCTATTATAAGAAGTACATTAGGATCGTTTATGGAATAATGATATACAAGATTTATATACTTATCATAATTCAAAAAGACAAGTACATATTCCTTAGTCAATCTATCAAGATTAGCACTGTTGAAAAAATTTGTAGAGAACCCTTGCCAGATAAGATCTGATGGTCTATAGAAAAATACAAGTATATCCTTTCCAGTCATTTGAGCCATATCAAGACTTTTGTTAAACCCTATTGAATAGGAATTAAACGACATAATGATAATCAAAAAGATAAAGAAGATGGAAAACCGTCTCATAAAGCCTCCAATTGTTTTATATAACAGTTTGATACTATTTAATCATTATATCAGTCTTGCCTGTTCATCTCAAGAAATTCTATCTCCTGCAACGTCTCATTATAAAGTTCAAACAAGCCATTTTCCTCAAATATCATGGCACAGCTTTTAATAAATGAAAGGTCTTTTCTAATGTCGTTTTCCTTTTGAAATATAAACTTCTTTAGAGCTTTTTTCATAAGCTTTTCATCATCTTTTATTATAGCAAGTTTATACATGACTTCAGGTGAAGGGTATAGTTTAAGACTTCTCTCAAGTAATTTTTGAGCTTCTTTCTTATCATCACTTGCTGAAGCCATCAGGTCAAATTTCCAGAACATTGATCTATAAAGCTTTCCTTTTGGTATATTTGACGCTAAATACTTTTGATTTTTCCGGTTTAGACTTTCAAGCATAAGCTTCTTTCTTTTTTTTATTATCTCAAGATCTTTATAATAGATCGTTTTATCATGTGAAAGCCAGTCATGTCCAACAAGGAACTCCTCCGTGAGCTCTGTTCCAGGGAAAAAATGCAATCCATATACTGTTATCCAATCAGGACTGACTTTTTTTATAAAATCTATATTTTTCTCAATAGAACTCTCGTCTTCTCCAGGACACCCGACAATAAAGAACAGATTAGTCCTTATTCCATTTTCATTACATAATCTTACAGCTTTTTCAGCCTTTTTAAGATCTATATCCTTCTTTAATATACTTAAAACTTTTTCATCAGCAGATTCGATACCAAGAGAAACACTTACAGCTCCAGCTTCAGCTAATAGTTTTATCATCTCCTCATCCATATAATCCGCTCTCGATCTAAAATCAAATACTATTCTCATAGAACTTTCGTTTATCAATGTAAATAATTTTTTAAGACGACTTTTTTTCATAGTGAAAGTATCATCAGAAAAAACAAAATAATCCACTCCATTTTCATATAATGTTGACATCTCCTGAAATACAGATTCTGCACTTCTAAAATAGACTCTTCTTTTCCATAAGAGTTTTGAACTACAAAAAGTACATCTTCCAGGACAACCTCTTGAGGTCATTATATTTGAATAGATCAGACCTTTTTGTGAAGGGATCATCATCTCATCCAGTTTTCTGATCCTCTCAGACCTAATTATCTTCGGTAGGCTTTTTCGAGAAGACCTGTTTTTGACATAATCGGTAAAGGTATATTCAGATTCATTCTTAAAAAAACGGTCTACATATTCAACACTTTCAAGTACACTATCCTCCATAAGAGAAATAAAAGGACCACCCATAACAATATCAAGTTCCAATGATCTTTCATTAGAAAACACCTTCAAATATTCAGATGCTAACAAAGAGTCTCTAACATTTCCAGAATTTACAGAAATACCAATTACATCTCCACTTTCAAGGATGTCTGAAAATTCTTCAATGTTCGATCTAAAAAGCATTATAAGGTCACAATCAATATCATTATCTAAAAGATTAGCATATATATAATAAAGTCCATTTGGAAATATAAGGTTCTCATGATCACCAGATCTTTCATCAGGGATGTAAAGAAGATAGACCTTTGGTCTTATCATACCAAAGACCTCGGCATTATAAACTCATTTATCATATTATAGGCCTCTCTGTCTGTTGAGGAAGCCAAAAAGTCTGTGATTATCCTCATGATCCTTTCTTCATCACTTGTATATGATTCCTCTTCAAAATAAAGGAGTACTCTTTTATCAAGAAAAGATCCAAGTATTCTTACAGATTCTTTCCTCTGTTTCAGATATTTTTTGATATCAGAATCATTTTTTTCTATCACATTATAAAACACTTCATAAAGAGTCTTTACAAGTCTCGAGGTGTGTTCTGAAAAATCATCCTTCTTCTCGTTCATATATATATTCTCATAATTAAAATGCATAAGTTCATCTAAAAGCTCTGAAGCATTATTTGAAAGCGCTATTTTTTCTGCAGTAGAATTCGCAATAAGATCCTCAACGAAAAAGTCTACTATCTCACCGTTCTTATCACCTATCCTATCTATTATCCCGTCGGGAATATCTTTTCTATCAATAAGATTAGCACTTATTCCATCCTCTATATCTCTTCCCATATAAGCGATCTTATCCACTAGTCTGACTATACAACCTTCAGGGGTTGCTGGAGTCATCATCTCCCTGCCCAGTTTTTCCTCTTCTATATTTTCTCTTGGAGACAATGAATTAGAGAAACTCTCCCCACAGTGATTAACTATTCCATCCCTTACAGCGAATGTAAGATCAAGTCCAATATAAGGCGTCTTATTATTTGGCTTTTCCAATTTATCCACAACCCTTAAGGACTGCTTTTCATGGGAAAAACCACCATGTTTCTTCATTATCTCATTAATTATATGTTCTCCAGCATGACCAAAGGGAGAATGTCCCAGATCATGTCCTATTCCTATGGCCTGAGAAAGCATTGTATCAAGCCCTAGATTTCTAGCTATAACAGAAGATATTATAGACACATATAACGAATGTTCCAGCCTTGTAGATATATGATCGTTTTGAGGAAGAAAAAACACCTGTGTCTTATGTTTTAATCGTCTGAATGCATAAGAATATAATATAGAAGTGTAATCTCTCTCAAATTCAGTCCTTTTCCCAGTATCAATATTACTTACCCTTCTTGTCCTCTGCCTATCATTCAACATAATGAACTACTTCCTTATCGAATTTTTCATATTCCTCTTTTGACTCAGCTTTATAACCAAAAGGTATCATTGAAAATGGTATATATCTTTCCTTAATATCAAGAACCCTTCTTATTCCTTCCACTCTTTCCATTCTTGGATAACATCCCAACCATACTCCGCCAAGTCCTTCATTCTCAATTGCAAGAAGTATGTTTTCAGTACAAGCTGAAAGGTCCTGTACAAACCAATCTTTATACCTTATCTTTTGGGTATCATAAGATACAACAATACATACAGGAGCAGATTTCACCATAGATGCATACGGATGAGCTTTGCTTAGCATATCTAATTTTTCAGTGTTCTTTACCAGATGAAAGATCCAAGGTCTGTTACCACCAGCAGAAGGCGCACACATACCCGCAAACAAAATATTTTTAATCTTTACGTCCTCGACCTTTTTTCCCATATATTTTCTTATACTTCTTCGTCTTGAAAACATTTTGTCTCCTCTTTCAATTTGACTCAATAAATCAAAGTTGTTATTATTTATGATAATATCATTAATGGTGGGGATATTACAATATGGTATTAAACATTTTCGGACACGAAAAACGTCTTTCGGTATTGGAAAAAATCATAGAAGCCATTCCAACGGGGATATATTTTGTTGACAGACAAAGAAAGCTACTTCTATGGAATAAGGGAGCAGAAAAAATAACCGGTTTTAATCCAAATGAGGTAGAAAACAGATTCTGCTATGATGATATACTCTGTCATATTGATGATTCCGGAAAAAAGCTCTGCAACGATGGTTGTCCACTTCATCAGACCCTTATTGATGGAAAAAACAGGACAGCAAAAGTCTTTCTAAAGACAAAAGATGGAGCAAGAATACCTGTGTCAGTCTTTATTAAACCGATTTTTGAAGATGATGTGCTTATAGGAGCTGTCGAGTCTTTTACCGATCTTTCAAAAGTCGAGGAAAAGACAAGACAACTCGAGGACCTTAAAAAACTGGCTTTGATAGATAAAAGTTCAAATCTTCCAAATCAGGACTATCTTCGTCTTGAATTTAATAAAAAAGTCGATCTATTAAGAACCAAAGGGATGCCTTTTTGCTTGATAAAAATAAATATAGATGACCTTGGAAAGATAGAAAATTCTTTTGGTCCTGTTATTGTAAACTCAATATTCAAAGTGATATCACATACTATGCTTTCGATCATGAGAAAAAACGATGTACTTGGCAGGTTTTCCTATACAAGTGTTTTAATACTATCACCATATAAAGATGATAAACAGTTTAAAAGCTGGATCAAACTAATAGAACTACTTCTTAAAAACTGTGAATTTAACATACCGGTTGATGAAAATAACATATCCAACCTTAAATATAATATTAAAAGTAATGTAATAAAAAAAGAATCAGATATTATTGATTTTAATAACTTTCGATCGCTCTGATAAAGATAATTATTCCTTTTCCTCTTCTTCCTCAACTATAGTTGCATCTTCAGAACTCATCTTATACATATTTAATTTTTCACTTGAAGATATTCCAAGCATCTTCTTTGTGAAAGCAATAAAACCGTTTTCGACTTCGGTATATTCATCCTCAGCTTCCTTGACTGATTTGACCCACATAGCTGAAAATCCTGGAGCATTTTCAATGAGTTTGGTAAGAGCTTTATCATATATATATAGTAGTCTTATCTCTTTTTTATCTGGTTTTTGTTGCAATGTTTTGAGAGAGATTCTAAGATTCTCATTCTGTTTTTTCATCTTCTACAGATCTTCTTTTATAGTTTTTGTACCTTCAGCCGTTATCTCCATCTGATTGTTGAGATGTTTCTTAAGATCTTTTATTTCTTTTCTATATTTGATCTTCTCTATCTGAAAAAGTACAAATGCAATAAATGCACCCGAAAGAGATGCAAGAATCCCAACTATAACAGTGTTATTTAATAATTCCATCAAGTTCTCCTTTTTAAAAAGACAATCAACAGATTTATAATACCTTCTCTTTTACTAACCGTCAAGATATTGCTTTTATTTGACTAATCTAATATTATAAGTATATGAAAAGAAATAAAAGTTTTTCGAATTATATCAGTTCGACTTTTATAATAAGTATGTATTTGATTTTCACATCCACCTTTTCACTTTTTCTTTTATTTCAAATAAAAAGTGAAAACAATCACAGACAAATATTATTCGAAAATTATGTTCAATCTATTGATTCTAAACTCTATAAAGATATAGAAGTACTGGAATCTACAATAGGTGGTCATAAAGATATGATGTTAAGTGAATTAAAAGACAGACTTGAAAAAAGGATCTATCTGGCTCATTCTATCGCTATGACTTTATACAACAAAAACAAAGATATATTAGAAGATGAAAAGATAAAAGAAAATATTATAGAGACTTTAAGACCTATTCGTTTTGATAACGATGAAGGATACTTTTTTATAGGGACTATGGATGGCTACGATGTGCTTTATCCTGTAGCACCTGAAGTAGAAGGAAGTTATTTATGGAATCTTCAGGATGAAAAAGGCAATTTTGTCATGCAGGACGAAGTAAACGTAATAAAAGAATCAGTAAACAACGAGGGGTTCGTCACTGACTATTGGAAGAAACCGCAGGACCCTTCTAAGATGATCTACGCTAAATTATCCTTTGTAAAACTCTTTACTCCTTTTCAATGGTATATAGGAACAGGATCTTATATCGATACTTTCCAGGAAGAAGTCAAAAAATACATTATAACGATCTTCAATGCTCAAACAGGTAATTATCCAAAACAAGTTTTTATCACTAATGAGAATTTTATTATAAAGACAGGTCAATTTATAAATAGAACTTTGAACCTGGATAATAAGATCAAAATTAAATCCTACTCTGATTCTGATCCTTTTATGATAAGGGACACAAAACTAGATATAATCCCAACCGATAAGGAATACGACTTGAATATTCTTGTAAAACATATAAAGGATTGGGATTGGTATATAATCACATATTCTAAAATCTTAAAAAAAGAAGCTTTCTTTAGGAGAAATTTTGATAAAGATTTCTATCAAAAATACATTTTTTATTTCTTAGCAATGATAGTTACTTTCACATTAATAATGTGGTTTTTCCTTAGAAGACAAAAGAAAATATTAAATACCTCAATTGAATCTTTTGAAAAATATATTTTTAATAAAGACATATCATACAAAAACAAAGAAAAGATATTTAGAGAGTTTTCAGCGATAATAAACGGAATAGAGCATCTTAAACAGGAGCTGTCATCTATTACCGAATCTTTTTTCGCTTCTCAGGAAAGGTTTAATCTACTACAATATGCTCAGGAAGCAGGCGCATGGGATTGGGATATTGAAAAAAACACTCTCTATTTTTCAGATGAAGTATTTAAACTAACAGGATTCACAAGAAAACAAATAAGTGAATATAAAGCTGTTATTGAAAAACATATTCATATCGATGATAAAGAAATACTTCTAAACGATATCGAAAGACTCAAGAAAAATCCAGGTAATTATACCAGAGAGTTTAGAGTGATAAAGGATGATAATATAAACTGGTATTTTTTAAAAGGAAAACTTATAAAGAACACAAAAGGTGAAGACCATTTTATTGGAATAATAACAAATATTACAAAAGAAAAAGAAAACATAGAAAATCTCCAAAAAGCTAAAGAAAAAGCTGAGACTTCTGATAAATTAAAATCAGAGTTTCTTGCCAATATGTCCCACGAGATAAGGACTCCTATGACATCAATAATAGGTTTTTCAGACCTATTAAAAAAGACTCAAATCGATAAAAAACAGGAAAAGTATATTGAAATAATAAGAAAATCTGGTAAATATCTGCTTGTACTTATAAATGATATTATTGACCTTGCAAAGATCGAGACAAATCAACTCCATTTTAATAATACGACAATAGATGTAGAAAATTTCCTACAGGAGATAGTCAACTTCTTTAAACCTGAGACAGTCCACCGTGAAACAAGAATAGAACTAGTCAATCCGGAAAACGAGGAAACATTACTTATAAAGGCAGATCCTATAAGACTCAGACAGGTGCTTATAAACCTTATCTCAAATTCTGTAAAATTTACAGAACAGGGACATATATGGGTGGGATACAAAGATTTTGAGAGTCAAGTAGAGATATTTGTCAAAGATACTGGAATAGGTATTCCTAAAGAAAAGCTTGATGAGATATTTGAAAAGTTCAGACAGGTGGATTCCTCAATAACAAGAAGTTTTGGTGGACTGGGACTTGGTCTTGCAATATCAAGAAAGCTTATTGAAAATATGGGTGGAACTATAACTGTTCAATCCGAGCCTGGAGAAGGCACTACTTTTTATATAACGATAGACAAATTACAGAAAAAGGTAACCAAGGTAATAACTAAAGGTGAGGAATCTGGAGAAAGAAAGGGAAATGGAGAAAAAATATTAATAATTGATGACACAAGAGAAAACGTTATCTTCCTTAAAGAACTTATTGAAGCATACAATTATACTCCAATAACAGCATTTAGCGGAAAAGATTCGGTAGAGATATATAAGAAAAACACTGATATTAAGATAGCGTTTATTGATATTCAAATGCCGGGAATGGATGGATTTGAGACCTTTAAAAAACTTAAAGAGATATCTACCGAAAATCAAAATGAACTTTATTGTATTGCACTTACTGCTCACGCCATGGCAGATGATGAAAGAATATGTTTACAAAAAGGTTTTAACGCATATATATCAAAACCTTATAAGACCTGGGAAATATTTAAGAACATCGAGAAATTTCTATAAACCCTATTAAAACTCTACTTTTATCCTGAGTATATCCTTTGAATATCCTGCGTCTTTGAATTCCTGCATAAGCTGTTTAAATGTCTGTGTCGCATATGGATAAATCTTCTCATCCTCAGCTATATCAATAAGCTTATTCTGACCCTCCACTTTTATTTTCTCAAACTTAACAGGATCGGCTAGACTCGAAACATAATCAGGTTCACCATAATAAACTCTTCCATTTATCATAACAAGATTAATCTCTTTTTCTTTTATCATACCTATATTTTTATATGGGTTATCAGGAAGTTTCTTGTCTGTTATAATGATATCCGCTTTCATTCCAGGTTCGATAAGACCAAGATAATCTCCAAAACCAAGAATATCCGCAGGCACTTTTGTGATCATACCAAAAAGTTGTATGTCAGTAAAAAAGCTGTTGAGTTGTTCCTTGTTGACCTTGATAGCATAATCAAGTTCTTCTCTTATATTCTCACTTCCCGTAAGTGACCAGTCCGGAGCAAGAGCTACTTTAACACCGTCATTTATCGCCTTATCTACTCTTGTTGTCTCACCGTAAAGCACCATGTTACTTCTTGGCGACCATATAAGAGGGATCTTTATCTCACTCATCTTCTTAAACTCTTTATCTTTAAGTGCTGTTCCATGTATTATGACGAGTTCTTTTCTTATAAGGCCAAGTTTTTGCATCTCATAGAATTCCTGTCTAGATTCCTCGTCTTTACCTTCAGCAAGATGTACTATATGTTTTCTAACCTTCCCGGAATCAAGATTTTCTATAATCTCGTCTACCCTCTTAAGTTCTCTTCCACCAAGAGGTTTTATACTAGTACTTATGAAGTCATCTTTCACCCCATTATAGGAATCACAGTTTCTGACGAGTCCACTTAAAGCTGATAGGCGTCTTGCGCCCTGAGTCATAGTAGTTCCGTTTAAAAGGTCTTTTACCTCGGCGAGTTTTGGAAAGAAGACGTTAAAACCTCTTTTTTTCTGAAGATCCCTTTTAGGATCCATAAATTTTTTATAGGATGTCTTACTAGCCCATTCATAACGGTTATTAAAAAGTTGCTGAGGTTTCCACTTTGGAAGAAAATTGTAATCAGGATGATTATGGGAATCAATAAGACCGGGGTATATAAAATCATCGGTCTGAAGCAGTTTCATCGAGGATAGTTTATCTTTAATGTCAAGAAGGTCTTTCCCCTCACCTTCCCATATTATATCAGAACCTCTTACAATGATACCACCATTAGGCAAGACCTCATCATAGTCACATATAAATCCAGTTATCGCAATTAGTCCCTCACCTGAATTATAGAGATTGTCGTTTATTATATCGGAATAATGTTCATCGTTAGAAAAGTCTGTTTTTAAGAAGACTATCCCGGATATAACAAGGACAAAACATGCAACAACTATGATCTGAAGTTTTTTTTCTTTCATATAGGACTTAAATTATATCAGATTATATATTTAGATACAACCTAAAGACCCTTTAGTTTTTTTAACTCCTCCAGATCTTCTGGTGTAGAAAATACATCAAAGAATAGTCTAACCCAACAATCAAGGTATTGATCACTTTCATAAACGGTGAAAAAATCTTTTTTTTCTTTCTTCATATTACATCCGGTTTTTTCTCTCTCCGGATTTGCTTATTATTATTTTATTTTTATTATCTCAAGAGTTATATCGGTTTTTTTTTTTATCGATTTAAAAAAATTCTTCACAAAATGAAAAAAATCGATTATAACTCTAATAGAAAGTATAAAAACAATACATTGGGAGGAAACAATGATAACATCAAAAATCAGAGAAGAGCTGGCAATAATATTAAACAATAGGTTTCTCAACAAGAACATCTCAGAAGACCTTCTTATAAAGAGCATAATATCTTTTATTTCTGAAAAGTTCTCAAATAAAGATATTTCTATAATACTTGATGATTTTCAGGAAGAGATCATTAATATAGCTAAAAAGGATTTTCTAACAATTAAAAATATATCCGGAAGAAAAAACAGCTTTCTATTTAAATTAGATGAAAAAGGAATAGATCGTTTCACAAAACAATTTATAATCTTATTTGAAGCTATAATCGGCGACTCAAATATCATCGAAATATAATCTATCCAAAAGGCAGGGATTATCAACAGTATATTCCTGCCTTTTTTTTATCTTTATATCTCCCTTCATATCTACTGAAATAGAGATCGTTAAAACATCATCTTTTCTAAACAACAATTCTATTTTGTTTTCTTCAGTCTTTATATCTATCTTATCAAAAGTCTTTCTCACGTGAGGTCTTAAGGCTATTGCGTTATCATCATATTTTAATTTTCCATTTAATTCATGAAAAAGTTCATCCATTATTGCAAGATCGTTTTCTTGATCAAAATATGATTTTATCTGAGCATTATCATCAACAATCATAAATATATCAGCCAATCTTATAAGAAAGTATTCTCTTTCCTGATAACGTTTTCTGACCAAAGTGTTTTTTTCAAGTCTTAAAAGATCTAAAAACATATCCAGTTTATATATACCATTCCATAGATATCCCTCATCAGAAGATATCCCCGGACACCCAAATTCAAATAGATAGACATATAATATATCGAATAATTTTTTTTTGATCTCTGTTTTCAAATCAAGTTTATTGAGCTCTTTTACAAGTTCAGTCGTCTTCCTACTTATCCTTAATATTCTATCCGAACCCAGAAACTCTTGAAAATTATCAAAATCCGGTTCATAGAATTGATTTATATTCCCATTAAAACTTTCACTTATCCATGAACTTATATGATTTTTTTTGGGTTTAGTATGTTTTTTTTGAACTTCTTCAGAAAAATTCAACTCATGAGGAAATGATGAGATCAGATTTTCATTTAAATATATATCTTTTAAAAATCTTTTGAATCTTTTATGTACACATTTATGATCCATTCCTCTTTCGTAGTTCCAGAGACCAAGAACCTCAGCATCCTCAGCATAAATAAAATCATTTCCACTATTTAAAAACCTTTTCATATCAAAAGTATTTTTCCCAAACATAAAAAAGGAATCTAAAACATAACGAGAGAATGGATGCTCCGGATATACAGATAGTTGATCATATCTATATACAACTTCATCATCAAAACATTCCCTTTCTGAAAAGGTGGATCTATAACCATGATCTTTTATAGTTTCAAGGATATTCTCATCATAACAGCGTTCGGGTATCCAAAAATACTCACTTTTTTTTTCAGGAAACATCATCTCTTCGACTTCTTTATCGAGTATACCCATTATTCCCTGATTTAACATGCTATCAGCAAAAATAATATTATCTTTTTCCTTAAGAGTATTAAGTATATTTTTATCCTTTTGAAATCTTTCCATGCAAAGCATAAAATGTTTTGAAAAGTTTAAGACAAATTTTATATTCTGCTCTTTTTCTATTATTTTTAAAACAGGTCCATAACAGACCTCATATGCTACATTAAAATATTCAGTAGTTGATTGATTGAAATGAAGTACTATGGATATCCCGGTTGACTTTTTCTTAAAGAAAAGATCATAAAGTATACCAGGGAATCTTTTTTTTATTTTTTCAATAATAGTCAATTGCATGTTATAATGATAACAGAAGAAAATTATGTTTTCTATTATAATACCTACATATAAGAGAGAAGTACTACTTTCTAAATGCCTTTTATCTCTAAACAGACAATCTGATAGAGATTTTTTGGTATACATTGTAAACGATCATTATAAAAAACTGGATCAAATTGATATCACAAAATATGATTTTTTTATAAAAATAATAGAAAACGGTCATAAAAATGGACCTGGATATTGTCGAAATCTTGCGCTTGATCATATAAACACAGATTACTGTGTCTTTTTAGATGATGATTGTATTCCTCTTGATGGTTGGTCTGAAAATATAAATACATTAATAAAAGAAGAAAGACCTGAAATTGTAAAAGGAATACAAATTTTTAATAAAAAAGATATTTTTTCTTTATATCATGATCTACAGATATGGGGCCTTAATACTATAGATGCTTTCTGCTCGACTTCAAACGTTCTAATAAAGACAGATATCGCAAAAGGAACCTTGTTTGATCAAAGGTTCTCCTTTTCTTACGAAGATGTTGATTTTTTTCTACGGACCCAAAAAAAAATAAAATTAAGTAAGTTTTTTAAAGTCTTACATATAAAAAATGAAAATATACTCATTCTAATAAAAAAATCCTTCCTCTCCGGAAAAGGTAAGGCAGTATTTTTCATAAAACACGGTGATAAATATCCCTTTGAAAACAAGGACTCATTTGGCACTTCAAAGATCAGAAAATATATATCACAGCTCAAGAAATACATAGATCACTTAAGAAGATCATCTTCAGGATCATACAAACTGGTATTTTTTTTAATTATAGATATAATTAAGTTTATATCAAACAAAGTAGGTTTTTATTATGAAAAAAACAGGATTTATCTTTTCAATACATAATCATCAACCTTTTGGAAATTTTGATGATGTTATAGAAAGCTGTTTCAGAAGGTCTTACAGACCATTAATTGATACACTTTCAGAAACACCTTTTGTAAAGACGGTACTTCACATTTCAGGTCCGCTTCTGATCTGGCTTAAAAAAAATCATACTGAACATATTGAAAAGATTACACTCCTAATAAAAAAAGGGCAGTTGGAACTTCTGGGTGGTACTTTTTCAGAAGCAGTTATATCAACCCTTCCCGAAGAGGATAGAATACTCCAGATCGAGATGTATAAAAACCTTATCAGTGATATATTTTCTAAGGATATAAACTTAAAAGGATTCTGGCTTACTGAAAGAGTCTTTACTCCTGATGTTATCAAAACACTATGTTCTGCTGGATATAAGTATACCTTTCTAGATGATACGCACATCAAAAAATCCGGTTCTTCTTTAGATCAACCTGTATATTTATCGAGATATTTGAATCATGAACTTTTAATATTACCTATAAATAGGTTTCTTAGATATGAGTTTCCTTTTAAAGATTCTGATGAGATCATAAAGAAGATAAAGAAACATAAGACGGTAATACATGCAGATGACGGAGAAAAATTAGGCGACTGGCCAGGTATGTATGATTATCTATACAAAGAAAAAAGACTCTCAAAACTTTTTTGTGATTTACGTGATGAGGATATTGATTTTATTTTTCCTGATACTCTTATTAAAGAAAATCCTGATCCAAAAGAGATATTCATTCCCTATAGTTCCTATGACAGTATGAATAAATGGTCAATGAATACAGGATCATTAATAAAAATACACAGAGAATACGACAGAGATAGAATAAAAAATGATGATAGTACATTCTATACAGGAAATTATTTTAATTTTTTCATAAAATATTCGGAAAGTGGTACTATATATAAAAAAAATCTGTTTTTTAGTTCACTTTTTCATCATGATGAGAAAATAAAGGAAGAACTTCTTCGATCACAATGTTGTTGTGGATATTGGCATGGTGTTTTTGGAGGAATCTATCTTCCTCATATGAGAGATGCCATCAACCTCGGTAATATATATGCAGAAAACTCTCTACCGGAAGGAATCACCAAAATAGATAAAGAAATGATTGTTTTAAAAAAAGGTGGGTTATCAGCTACCATAAAGAGAAAAGGTGCATGTTTAAGTTCAATCAACAGTTTTAAAAAAAGATTAAATATATTAAATACGATCACAAGAAGACCTGAGTTTTATCATAGCGATATAAGAGAACACATCTATTACGACCTTGATGACAGAATATCGATCTCTGAATATGTTGTAAGTCAAAGAGTAACAAAACAGAATTATTTAAAGAACAACTTCGGAATACAGGGAAACTTTAAGAACTGTTTGTTTGAGATCTCAAACATCGAAGAACAACAGATAACATTTTATGCAAAACAAAAGTGTCTTATATGTGATGAGCTTGTTGATATAAAACTCACAAAAACTTTCTTCTTTGAGAAAGATACTTTCTGCATAAATTTTAAGATAGAAAAAAGCAAACCAGTTGAAGATGAAAACACATACCTTATGACAGAACTCAACTTTCATAATGTATATGAAAAATCATCAGGAATGGAAACAGAGACGACCGATAGAATAATAATGAATTCTAAGGAACACGGCGAGGTTATCCTGGATCTTTCTGATGAACTATATACATTGAACAGCCAAATTAAAACAGATTCTATATATCATCAGAAAAACGAAAAGATACTTCAGAGTAATACGATAGTATTATTTATACCAATAAATAAAGAAGGTATGACTCTAAGGCTTGCTCAAAAATAAAGCGTTAATCTTTTTTTATTACATCATCGATTTTTTTTAAAATATCTTTGATCCTAAAAGGTTTTGCGATATATCCATCAAATCCTGCTTCAAGACATCGTTCTTCATCTCCTGCCATAGCATGAGCTGTAAGAGCAAATACATACATGGGGTCTTTCTGACCTTTCTCTTCTAGCTTTCTCAATTCTTTAATTGCAGCTATTCCATCCATTACGGGCATCTGTATATCCATAAGTACAAGGGATATATCTTTTTCTGATCCCAATATATCCAAAGCTTCTTTTCCATCTCTTGCCTGCAACACATTATAATCAGCTTTATTTAGAAAAGTTGTTAAAAATATAATATTTTCTTCAGTATCCTCGACTATAAGAATCTTTTGACCATTACCCTTTATAAGATCCATTCACATGCTCCTTTTCAAAATTTCTTTTATTAAATCTTATACTAAATTCTGATCCCTGACCATATTCAGAATCAAAATAAATTTTTCCGTTGAGTAGATTAGCTAGTCTTTGCGATATAGTAAGACCCAGACCCGCCCCTCCATATTTTCTTGTATGTGAGGAATCCACCTGCGAGAAGTTTTTAAATATCATATCTTTTTTTTCTTCCGGGATTCCTATTCCAGTATCACTAACCGTAATACGTATTTCTTCATCCTCTTCCTTAAGAATCAAATTCACCTCACCTACACTCGTGAACTTATGAGCATTTGATACAATATTATTTATTATTTGTCTTAATCTTACTTTATCCGTAAAAAGTTCTATTCCAATATCTGCTTCCAATTTAAAATCAAGCTCTTTCTCAATAAAATACGGTTTAAAAGAACTGTATATATTCTCAACAAGTCTTGATACATCGATCTTTTCTTTTTTTACCTGTAGTTGGTTTGTCTCTATTTTTGCAAGATCCATAATATCGTTTATAAGTACAAGAAGATGGTCTGATGATCTCTTTATAAACCTGAGATAATCTCTTTGATCTTCTCTAAGCTCAGTCTCTTCTAAAAGTTCAGCAAAACCGACTATACTAGTCATAGGCGTTCTTATCTCATGAGACATATTTGCAAGAAACTCTGATTTAAGTCTATCCGCCGCCTCAGCTTCTTCCTTAGCTTTTTTCATTGCTTCTTCAGCTTTTTTTCTAATCGTTATCTCTTTTTCAAGTTCTTTGGTCCTTTCCTTAACAAGTTTCTCAAGATTCTCACTATACCTCTTATTTTCAGACAAAAGTCTTTTTCTATCGAGATTTCTTTCAATAATAAGAAGCACCTCATTCATATCGTTGACAGGTTTAGATATATAATCCCAGGCACCTTCTCTAACGGCTTCTATAGCATCCTTTACAACGCCGGTTCCAGACACTACTATTACAGGAGTTTCAGGAGAAACGGATTTTATCTCTCTGATAACCTCTATACCTCCTTTTTTGGGCATTCTCAAATCTACAAGCACGATATCAGGATAGTTTTCTTTAAATCTCTCCAGACCAATCTCGCCGTTTTCAGCTTCAAATACCTGAAATTCATAATCCTCAAGAAAAAATCTCATATTCCTTCGAATTATGTTCTCATCATCTATAAGAAGTACTTTTCTTATCGAATCGTCAATCATTTATAAGTTCCTTTATTTCCTCTACAAAAGTGTTCATATCTCTTATTGGTTTCATAAAGAGTTCTTTTTTAGTTATACCTAAGTCTTTAAGTTTTTGATTCAAAGAAAAATTTGTTGAACCCGTATGTATTATAAATTTTGTATTTGGCGACATCTCGTTTGTCTTTATAATGAACTGTGAACCGTCTATACCCGGCAATCTCATATCTACAATAGCAATATCATATGAGTTGTCTTCAATTCTTTTCAGACCCTCTTCAGCATCCTTTACAGAATCTACAAGAAAATCCTCATCCTCAAGAAAAGCCACAAGATTCTCTCGAACTATGGAATCGTCATCGACTATAAGTATTCTAGTTTTATTTTCCATTTTTTCTTCCTCCAGGAAGGATTATAGTAAAACGTGTTCCTTCCATCTCTCCTGTTGATACGTATATATCACCGCCATGATGCTCTTTTATTATAAAATAAGATACTGAAAGCCCAAGTCCTGTACCTTCTCCTGCCTCTTTTGTAGTAAAAAACGGTTCGAATATCCGTGTTTTTAAGGTCTCATCTATACCAGGTCCATTATCTTCAACCTCTATAAATATTTTATCATCTTTTCTTTTTGTAATAAAGTTTATTCTTCCATCGTCCTTTCTATGTGAAAAGACGGCATGAGCAGCGTTTATAACAAGATTCAAAAGCACCTGTTCTATCTCTGTATCAACACAGTGAAGCATTATATCTTCTTCTACCTTACTCATATCAACCTGTATTTTTTTAAAATCAACTTTTTTTGAAAGGTCAAATTCGTTAGAGGCAAGTTCATAAACTCTTTCTATAAGCTCTTTTAATATTATCTGTTTTCTTTCACCAGCGGATTTACCTGAAAACTGAAGCATGTTAGAGATTATGTTAGCAGCTCTGAAACCGGATTCTTCTATTCCGTCAAGAAAAAGATCTATTTTTCTATCATCTAGAAAATCATTGAGTTTTATAAGATCGATATCAAATCTTTCCGCGGCCGCTATATTTTTAGCAAAATCAGGCGACAACCTTCTCTTTATGTTCTGTACTCCTTGAAGGATACCACTTATAGGATTATTGATCTCATGAGCCATCCCTGCTGCAAGACCACCTACCGATATCATCTTCTCATTTTGAATCATCATCTCCTGAAGATGTATTCTCTCACTTATATCACTAAGTATCAGCACATATCCATCTTTTATATTTTCATCTAATTTATATATTAACACTTCAAGAATAAGATCGTTCCTACCATTAATAAGACCCTTTACCCTATCCATCTTTACAACACTATTTTCTTTATCGCAACTTGTTAGAGCATTTTGAATGATGTGGGATTCAATTATATCTCTAAGATCCTTTCCTAAAGCTTTTTCTTCAGGTATTCCTGTTATCTCAGAAGCTTTTACATTCCACTCGTTTATCTTATAATCCTTATCTATACCAATAAGCATGGATGGCATAGACGATATTATATTGTCTAAGAAATCTTTAGTATAAGCAAGATCATCCCTTGTTTTCTTTTCTTCTGTGATATCCCTGAAAACCGTTGTAAAGAAATCTTTCTGATTCTTAAAAACAAATACATCAAACCATTTATCAAATGCCACTGAATAATTTTGAAATCTTTCAGATTTTCCAGTCTTTACTATCTCTCCATACTTTTTTATCCAGAATTTTTCAGTTTCAGGCAACGTTTCAAGGACTGTTTTTCCAAGAACGTCACTGTTAAGACCAGTTAAGTTTTTGAATTCTTCATTTATATCAGTAAATATATAATCTACTGGCTGACCTTTTTCATCAAATATCATCCTGTGAGTAGCGATAGCAAGAATAGATTCTTTAAAGATATTCTTGTAGAAATCCTTTTGTTCAGATGAAATATTTATATGATATAACTCCTCAGATGTCTTTATCTTTTTAACATCAACTTTATATTTTTTTCCTTTTATCTCTAAAGAATAATTTTTTTCATTTTTTTGATTAAATTCTGATATATCAAACACAACAAAATCTAAAGGACTTAAGCCCTTTGAGAAGTTGCCAGAAGATGATAATATATTATTTTTATTATCCATTAAAAAGTTCATATCTTTACACCTAAAGCATATTATATATTATTTTCTTAAAAAATGCTAAAGAAATTGAACAAGAATATGTCTCACTTTTGAGACAAATATAGATTCACACCCTAACTCCTTATACAGGATAGATTCAGGAGTCTGGATATTCTTTGACAAATATGAGGATATTCCCCCAGGAACACTTGCACAGTATACCCCCATATTTCTAAGGATTTTAACCAAAGATTCATCTCTTTTTCCTTTTCCAATAAATAATCTTACACCTCTTTCTTTTGCAAACCACAAGGTAAAAGGATCCATTCTTGAAGAAGTTGTTGGACCAAGTATTCCAGAACGAAGTGGTCCTGCATAAAAGATAGCTTTATTATTAAAATCGATTATCTTTTCATTATTTTGAATAAACCTTTTGTGTGCTGTATCTCTCATTATTATTATTTCACCAGTAATATAATAAAACCCTCCTGCTAAAGGTATCTTTTTGTTTTTATAGATATCTTCTATTAATATTCTTTTCAAAGACATACTCCATTAGATTTTTAGTCTTATAATTCCTCTTCTAAACTGATGACAACAAACCGATATAGCAACAAAAAGTGATGCTATATGAAAAGGTTTTTTAACTATTTTCAAACCAAGAGCTGTCTTACCAAAACCCGTTCCAAATACACCCACATCAAGAGCGTTTATTCTCTTAAGTACTTTTTTTTCAAGTTCATCCATATTAATAAGATCAATATCAAGCAAGGCTATTCTCGATGAAACAACAGATGTTTCCATCGAACCACCAATGCATATACCAGCAAAATAGGGTGGACATCCACGATCTGAGATAGATTTAAAATGTTCTACTATTCTTTCGATCACATCATCGATATTAGAAGAAGGTAACATATTTAAAAGAGTTGACACATTTTCGCTCCCACCACCTTTTACTAAAAACTTAATAGTCAGCTCTTTTTGTTTTGTAGGAAAATAAAGAAAAGAACAGGGCAGATTTCCTTCGATTTTTTTCCCTGAAAAATCTCTTACAGAGTCCCTGAAACTGTTCTTAATATAAATATCTTTTACCGCTTCGGTTATTGTATTCTCTATATCATAAAAAGAATCGAACTTTTCAGGAAAATATATATAAAAATTTAAAATACCGGTGTCCTGACAAAGTGGAGTGTTGTTGAAAGAAGCTATTTTTTCATTTTTAATTATCTTTCTTAAAAAAAATCTTTCTTTTGAGCATTTACTTTCATCTATCTCTCTTTGAATAAGATCAATATAATCTGTATTATGCTTTATATTTGCTTTTTTTAAAGCTTTTGATACCTCTATATAGAGTTTTTCATTATCCATATATGAATAATACAATCGAAATCATTTATGTTCAACTTGAAAAATATAAAAATACTGTTAAAATTTAACATTATGATTAAAAACAATATAAAAAAAGGACAAAGAATATTTATAGAAGTCAAAAGTGGCCTATTAAAGGGTATTTACTTTTCTTCTGTCAAAGATATAGATAAAAAAGGTATCTATATTGATTATCCTTTTGGAAATAACGCTGTTTATCTTGATATGTGCTATAAACTACTGGTTCACATATCATATATTGAAAAGACAGGTGGTGGGTGTAAATTCATATTTTCCACCCAGGTATCATCTGTGGATTTTCATTATCCAAGGATGCTTATTCTCTCACCACCAAAAAAGATAGATAGAATACAAAGAAGAAGGCATGTAAGGATACCGTGTGAAAAAGATTGTTTCTTTAAGACACTTAACACGCCAGGTATGTTGTCTTCTATGGTAGAAAAAAACGGATATGCGCTTAATATATCATCTGGAGGGGCTCTACTTCTTTCTCCTGAAAAACTTACCCCTGGTACATTACTCGAATTAGCTTTTTCAAAAAACAATAGACAGATAAAACTAAACTCTAAGATCGTCAGAAGACAAAGCTCTCAAAACGGTGAGATACTTAACCTTTACGGTCTGAGATTCGACAAAGAGTTAGAAAACCCAAGACAACTTATATAATATATAATTCAACTATTAAATTCGACCTTATCCTTTAAAAAATAATCCACAAAGAAATATCCTGCAACAAGACCGCCGACATGACACTGCCACGAGATATTACTATAAACTCCATACCTATATGCCATTATCAGATTTAAACCCAAATAAAAAACAAGATATATCTTTACACTTACCTTAAAAGGATAAAATAAAACCACCTGATACATCTTTGCATCAGGAAACTTTCTATAATATGCTGCAATATAAGCACTAACCAGGCCACTGGCACCAACAAGTGGAATATTTAAAAGACTTGCATCTCCAAACGATCTCATAAGGATGACATGAGTCAATCCGGAAAAAGCAGTACAAATTATAGAAAAAAGCACAAATCTTTTTATTCCTTTTTCACCACTATATTTTTCATAGAAAAGCGAATATAGATTGTCTCCAAATATCCAGAACAGGTACATATTAAGAATAATATGCAACCAGCCAACATGAAAAAAGGAATAAGTAATATAGGAATAAGCCCTTAAAGGATTGAACGCTTCTGAGCTTATTAGACCGAATACCTTAAACAGACCCTTTGGTAAAAACAAAAATACGAGAAAATTTAAGAGGACTATAAGAAAAAGTCCTTTAGGAAATCTTCTTACCGGCTTATAGATCTCAATCGGAACACCAAAAACAAGAGAAAAAAGATACAAAGCAGGATGATATTTTTTTTCTTCGATCTCAATACCAGGGAAAAGCATCTTAATATCAGCTTTATCAGAATATATTCTTTTAGCTGAGGCAATATTTTATCTATTTTCCATAAGATCGATGTTTTTTCTATCTATCCAGAAACCTCTGCATTTTTCGCAACCATGAATTCTTATTTTTAATTTACCTGCTACTTTTTCATAGGCATAAAGTCTTTCAAAACATACCTGGCATATAAGTTCGGTCAATTTCCTGTCGTTTATGTCGTTGATCTTCTCTTCAAATGTTGCAGATAACTCACCGGGATCAAACCAGACGGCTTTACATATTGTACATTCATCCAATTCTATATCATCTTTTATTATCTTTTTACAATCAGTATTACAAACGGGACAATAAATATGTTTGTTATTATTCATTTAAGTTCTCCATGTAAAGTACAATATACTTTATGATCTTCTCCTATTATATATTCGCCACCATCGATACATTCTAACTGTTTCTCATCTTCAGCTTTCATAAGCTGGTCAAAAGATTCCGGATACTTCTTATTTTCGATATAATAGATTTGTATAAGAGTGTTATAAAATTGCTGATTAACCTTACAGAACTTCTTTGTATCTATATCTATTTCTTGTAATTCCATTGGATTGTCAATCGGGTTGTCAAAAGGCTTTTGAAATAGTATCTTATCTCTTTTATCTTTTGGAGCATTGATTGCAGTATATATAAACAAGATCATTGCAAAAATGACCATTATTATTCCAATAAAGACAATATTTTTTCTAAAAAAGATATTTATATTTGATATTATCTTATCAAAAAGATTATTTTCCATTTATTTCCCAAGCAAAGGCATTATCTCTTTTAACCCCTGATCCTTTGCTATATCAAGTGCCGTCTTATCATCAAACGCTTTCAACTTTGTATTGGCACCTTTTTCTATCAATTTTTTTGCTATTTCGATGTTTCTATTAGACAAAGCAAGCATAAGCGCAGTATACTCATCGGAATTTGCAATATCGAGATCACAACCTTTTTCTATTATAAGCTTAGCTATATCATCCTGATTATTTAGTATAGCCACCATAAGTGGTGTATTTTCCATATAGCTGTTCTTTACATCAAGGTCAGCGGATTTTGAGATGATCTTTTTAGCAACATCGATCTGACCATTTTCTATTGCCACAGCCAGAGGATATTCATCCTCGATGTTCTTGTGATTAACATCGACTCCCATTTCACAAAAAGTTGTTGCAAGCTTTGGCATAGAAGCTTTTATAGCTAACATAAGATAGCTATTATAATCATCATCCTGATAATCAACATATACTTTTTTCTCTATAAATAGATTACAGAATCTTTTCTTGTTCTGTTTTATGGCAAGTGAAAGCGGAGTAAGGTTTTTTCCTTCATGAAGATGATTACTATCCGCTCCTTTTTCAAAAAGCTTATTGGCAGTATCAAAATCATCCTTTAATATTGCAAAAAACAATGGTGTCAGATCATTCTGAGATACTATATTTACATCGGCACCGTTCTTCAGTAAAAAATCAATTATCGAGATTCTATTATCGGTTGTTATCTTAAAAATGGCGTCAGTTAGAGAACATGCCCCGGTCTTGTCTTTACTGTTTATATCCGCTCCATGTTCAATAAGATATTTTGAATAATCCAGTTTTCCAAGTCTTATAGATCTATGAAAAGCTGATACTCCTTTTTTATTTTTTTTATTTATATCAGCACCAGCTTCTATAAGCACTTTGACTTTAGATAGTTCTTTTCCAACAGCTTCGGTTAGTAAGGTCTGCCCATTAAGCATTTCCTCATTCTTCTTCGCACCCATATCAAGAAGCTTTTTCAGCACAACATCACTTCCTCTTAATATCGCCATCCCTGCAGGAGATACTCTATCCTTCCACATTTCCTGAATATTCTGCCCCATCTTAATTATCTTTTCCATTATATCAACATAACCCTCTACAAGCGCCCACCAGAATGTATGATAACCTCTCTCATCCTCCACCATCCTGTTAACACCCAGATCAAGAAGTCTGCTTACCAGCTCTTTCATATTGTAATTCATAGCCTGTTGAAGAGGAGTCTGATCTTTGGAGTTTTTCATCTCTAAAGCTACTTTTTTTTCAATAAGCCTGTTGACCATATATATCTGATTCTCATCTATTGCAACAGAAAGAGGATAATCCCCTTTTTTGTTCTGATGTTCAAGCATCTTAGTCTTATCTATTATGTCATCAAAAAAATTCACCATACCGTTTCTTATAGCATAAAAAAGGACAGTCTCGCCTTCTTTATTAACAAGATCTATATCCGGGTCTACCTTCATCAGAAGATCGATAACACTATATCGCTCATACTTTACCGCCATCATAAGCGGTGTGTTTCCCTTACCATCCTGAGTGTTTTTACCTATATTACTTTTAAGAAACTTTTTGACTACATCATCCATCCCTTTTTTAGCCGCAAGAACAATATCGCTAGTACCATCATCGTTAAGAGGAACGAGCTTCATATCACTTTCAAGAAGCATATCGATTATTCTCTGATGCTCATTAAGTATAGCAATCGTAAGAGGTGTTCTTCCAGAAGAGTTCTTTACATTCGGGTTGAATCCAGCCTTAAGAAAAAGATCAATGATCTCCGTTCTGCCATCACCGATTATAAGTTCCTCAAAAAAAGGTTGAGCTTTCATCTCATAACCTTTCATAGTGAGTTCTCTCTTATAGTATTTCTGATCTTTTTTGCAGGAAATCAAAAATACCATGCTTATAATACATAACATCAACAAAGAATGTTTAAAGATCTTCATATTATGATGATATAAAAAAACTTCTTCTATGTAAAATCGCTTTAAAACTATTCAGGCAATACTCTCTAAAAGATCTTTATATAGATTGTTCTCCTGTTTTAGGATCGATATACAATTTTCCTTTCCCTGACCGAGTTTTTTCTCATTAATTGAATACCAGGAACCAGCTTTTTTTATTATGTTTTTTTCAAGACCTATAGAAAAAGCTTCAGAATATGGACATATTCCCTTTCCAAAATAAATATCAAATGTAACCTTCTTAAAAGGAGGAGCTACTTTGTTCTTTACTATCTTTGTCCTTACTCTATTTCCAATGTTTTCTTCTCCTTCTTTTATAGAAGCGACTCTTCTGATATCAAGCCTGACAGAAGAATAAAACTTTAACGCTCTTCCACCAGGTGTTGTCTCAGGATTTCCAAACCGAACACCAACTTTTTCACGTATCTGATTAATAAATATAGCTGCACAATTTGTCTTCGATATCAAACCTGTCAATCTTCTAAGTGCCTGGGACATCATCCTTGCCTGAACACCTACAAAAGAATCACCTATCTCCCCCTTTATCTCAGCTTCTGGTACAAGAGCTGCAACCGAATCTATAACGACTATGTCAACCGCACCACTTCTTATCATCTGTTCAGCGATCCTTAAAGCTTCTTCACCTGATGATGGTTGCGATACTATAAGCTCCGATGTATTTATACCTATATTTTCTGCGTATATTGGATCAAAAGCATGTTCCGCGTCTATAAATACAGCAACGCCATCCTGTTTTTGTGCTTTAGCTACCGCGTGAAGTGCCAACGTGGTCTTACCAGATGATTCCGGCCCGAATATCTCTATTATTCGACCTTTTGGAAAACCGCCTATTCCAAGCGCTTCATCGAGTTTTTTTGAACCACTACTTATAGCTGATACCTTTTCGATAGGTTTTTCACCAAGTCGCATAATAGAACCGTTACCAAAGTTTTTTCTGACCCCTGCAATAGCAGCATCTAAAGCTTTTTTCCTACCAGTTTCTAATTTCTGTTTCATCTTTTTAATACCCCCATTGAATTGAATTTGTTAGAGAACAATACTCTTTTTAAGATACTTTGATCTGAATCAACATAAAATCTGACCATTTCTTTTAACTCGTTTGACACAACTAATCTCTGACTGCATATTATATTAAAAAATATCATTATAGCTTCACTTCTTTCGTTAACAGGCAATCTAAGAACAATATCAAAAGCTTTTATAAAGGAATTATTAACGATATACGTTTTAAAAAAATCACCTGCTCTGCTTTTGAGATCGATCTCACCAGAACTTTCCAAAAGAAATAGAAGTGTATTATGAACGTCTTTATCCTTAAGAGTTAGATTCATCGCGATAATCTCTTTTGAACCTATGAATGAACTCACCTCATCATAAAGTCTATTTGCGATTGCTTTAAAAAGACCTTTTTTAAAATCTTCTGATACTCCCTTAAAGGATAAGATAGAATTAAAGACGCCAATGAAAAAATCCCTGTTTGTCTTTGTCGAGAAAGTATTTTTCAAAATATCGGTTATATCTTTAAGTTCTCTTTGAAGATCTTTTTTTTCGATAATAGTGAATTTATCAAGTATTAAAAAATATCTTGTTCTAAAATACACTCTTTTTACAGGATCTTTTAGAAGATCGCTTTCAGAAAGTGCTCTTTCCAATAGAAATATTGCTTCAAATACTCTTTTGCTTTTAAAAAGGTCCTCTGATAAAGCAAGCATCAAACGTACCCTTATCTGTACTTTATCTATTCTGCTGATCTCTTCGATTATACGATCGTGATCTTTTCTTCTTTTTCTTGAAAAGACGTAAAATATGGATAACCATTTTCTTTCCTGCTCATCTTTGATCCTTATAAGTCCTTCTTTTAACATTATATTTTACCCCCTGTATTGATTTCGTTTTCTTTAATACAAATTTCATGCCAAGATTTTATAATCTTTTTTTTATTTATTAAGAAAGACCTTATCCAGAAAAGTTTTTAGCGATTTTTATTTTATTTTTTTCAATTATTCACGTTATTATTTTTTTATTACTTTAATGAGAAGATGTATATTTTTAATAAATTGACTATCAAAATTTGACATGATAATATTTTTTACATGAATAATAAGATATGTCTTACCTTTCTCGACACACACGGAGCAATTGCTGCTGCAATATTTTTAAATAAACATCCCGATTGTGAACTTATTGTCTCAAGTAGCGGGAAGTTCCAGGATACTTTCAAAGAATTTATCGAAAGAAAGAATCTTGTCATCTATATTATTGGTCTTGGTCCTGCTCAAAAAGATGATGAAACAATCGATATCTTAAAGAAAGTACTTAAAAACAACAAAATAAAATGGATCACTCATATAGATCATAAAAATATATTTAAAAGACTTGCTGATAATAAAAACTTCTCTTTTATCATTAACGAAGAGGATCATCTTGCAAAAACTGTAAAAAAAGAAATTAAAAACAACTCTTCAAGAGCAAAAAGATTGGCAGACTCTCCTGAAAGACCTTCTGATTATAAACATTACGATGACTTAGTTAATAAAGCAAAATTCTGGTTCTTTAACTTCGGTGATAAAGAGTTTTATCCATCGATAATCAAAGAATTATCATATGAGAGTTACAAACCTAAAAACTCTGAAGAAAGCTATGATGGTTATAATGATCAGAAGTATTTACTTGGAAAAAACGATATTATAAGACAGCTAAGAGAAAAAATAAAAATAGTCGGTATGGATTCGATTTGTAACGTCCTTATCACAGGTGAAAGTGGTACCGGCAAGACCACTATAGCCTATGCACTGCATAAAGTAAGCAATCGTAAATAAAGACCTTTTGTAAGCGTATCATGTGCTAATTTCTCAGAAAACCTTCTCGAAAGTGAACTCTTTGGTTATGTAAAAGGAAGTTTTACAGGAGCAGTAGCAGATAAGAAAGGTATATTTGAAAGTGCCCATGGTGGAACAATATTTCTAGACGAGATCGGAGAGATGCCAGTTCATCTTCAGACAAAATTACTAAAAGTACTTCAGGAAAAGAAAATAAGAAGGTTAGGTTCTTCTGAATCCATCTCAGTAGATATAAGGGTTATAACAGCTACGAATCAGGACCTCGAAGAAATGATGAAAAAAAAGAGTTTCAGAGAAGACCTTTATTATAGAATATCAACGGTAGAATTAAAGACAATACCGTTAAGAACTCAAATACGAAGTCGTAATGAAGATTTTGAATATATATCAAAATTTATACTAAATAATATAGCAACTATCAGAGACAAAAAAAGATTTATTGATCTACCTATTCCAAAAAATTCTTTGAATAGACTAATAAACTATTCATGGCCAGGAAACGTTCGCGAACTTGAAAATGTTTTGGAACGAGCTTATATATTTAAGGACTGGAATTTCTCTGAAATAGATTCAGATCAAAAAACAGGCTCTTTTAATAAAAAGGATGAGATAATACCTCTAAAAGAATTTGAGAGAAAATATATTGTCAACTGCTACAATTCATTGGAAAAAAATAAGACAAAGACAGCTGAAAGATTATGTATATCATTAAATACATTAAAAAAACATCTAAAAGAAGCGGGTGTTAAATGAAAAAAATATTTCATCTTATCTTAATTTTCACTATGGGGTTAACTACTATGGCTACAACAATCGAGTTTCAACTTAAGACTTCTACTGATGTTAGTGATGTCTATATAACAGGTAATCTAGAGCAGCTTGGAAAATGGGATCCATCAAAAATAAGGATGAAAAAGGATAATGGAACTTTTTTTTATAAAATATCATTGGATGATTGTTCAAAAGATATTGAATATAAATACACTCTTGGAAATTGGAATAGTGTTGAAAAGGATAAGGAATTTAATGACGTACCTAATCATATTATCAAATTCACAGAGTTAATCGGAAAAAACAAATTTGTTAGAACAGATGAGATTAACGTTTTTGGAAACAAAGACAAAAAAATAAAAAGCAGTCTTACAGGGAACTTTGATTCTTTTTTACTTTTTAATTATAAAATAATTGTATATCTTCCTCCTGATTATGAGAAAAATTTAAAAAAAGACTATCCACTTCTGATAATGCATGACGGACAAAATCTTTTCGATCAGGCAACGGCATTTGGGGGAAACGAATGGAACTGTGACGAAAGTGCACAGGATCTCATTAAAAGAAACGTTATCAAGCCACTTATAATCGCAGGAATATATAATAGAGGAAGCAAAAGAATGATCGATTACACTCCGACCTTTGATAAAAATATAGACGCGGGTGGAAAAGGAGATGTCTATCTGGATTTTATAGTAAAACGACTTCTTCCCTACCTTAAACTTAAATTCAGAATATCTGATGACGGACTTTCTATTGGAGGTTCTTCACTCGGCGGACTTATATCACTCTATAGTATGATCAAATATCCTGATACATTTAAAAATATAATGGCTATCTCTCCGTCTGTATGGTGGGACGATAAATATATTTTAAAAAACATAAAAAAGACATCCTCTAGAATATGGCTTGATATAGGTACGCTAGAAGGTGATATCATCAAAGATGATGTCTCTCAGGCTTGTCTTGATGCAAGAGATTTATATAAAAAGATGAAAAATATCGGTTGTGATGTCTTCTACAAAGAATATAAAGGTGAAAGACACAACGAAAGCTCATGGTCCAAAAGGTTCCCCGAAATACTGGAATTTTTTTATAAAAGAAAGTGATTTTTCTGTTATACTAAGCATATGTTAAACTTTTTCTCATCAGCTTTCTTTTCAATAGCTATTATAATACTTTTAGTATTTAGTCTTATCGTCTTCCTCTTTTACAGATTTCAGGATAATCTAATATTCAGGCCATATAAAAAGTTAGAACGGACACCTGCTGATATAGATCTTGTTTTTAAAAATCTAAAGATAAAGACTCATGATTCAAATACAGTTCACGCATGGTATATTGAAAGAAAGAATCCAAAAGGTGTCGTTCTTTTCTGCCATGGAAATGCTGGTAATATTTCTAATAGATTAGACAGGATCGAGATATTAAGAAAAAACAGTTATAGCATCCTAATATTCGATTACAGAGGTTATGGAGAGAGTGAAGGAAAACCAACTGAAAATGGATTATACGATGATGCATTATCATGTTATCAATATATGGTTAGAAATCTTAAGATAAAACCTGAAGAGATAATATTGTGGGGATGTTCTCTAGGTGGTTCGATTGCCTCTTATGTGGCATCACAAAAAAAATGCAGATTTCTTATACTGGAATCCTCTTTTACCAGCCTTAGCTCACTTGCAAATAAATTATATCCATTTCTTCCGGTAAAGACTTTACTCAAATATTCCTTTAACACTCAAAAACATGTTGAATCTTGTGATGTTCCAATACTGTTGTTTCACTCTCCGGATGATGATCTTGTTCCTTTTTCAATGGGAAGAAGACTTTTTGAAAGCGCTCCTGGACCAAAAGAATTTCTATCAATTAAAGGATCTCATAACGATTCTTTTTATTTATCAAGATTTGAGATACTTGATAGTTTAGAAGATTTTAATAAAAGATTTAAATAAAAAAATAAGATTACAGATTACAGTTTACAGTTTAAAGTTTACTGTTAACATATCAGTAATAAAAGGGAGAAGATAATGAAAATAAGATTTTGTGGTGCTACAGGTTTTGTTACCGGCTCATGTTATCTACTTGATACCGGAAAGACAAAAGTACTTGTAGATTGTGGTATGTATCAGGGGAGCAAAGAAATAACCAGAAAGAACTATCAGGAATTTTTATTTAATCCAGGAGAGGTAGATGCTCTTTTCCTTACACACGCTCATATAGATCATTCAGGACTTATACCAAAACTTGTTAAAGCTGGTTTTAAAGGTGAGATATATGGAACAGAGGCAACTTTAGACCTTGCTGAGGTCATGCTTGCAGATTCAGCTCATATTCAGGAACTCGATACTGAACATGAAAACAAGAGAAGAGAAAGAAAGGGTGAAAAACCTAGAAAACCTCTTTATGAACAGAAGGATGTCGAAGAAGCAATAAAACTATTTAAAAAAATAAAGTACAACACAGAAGTAAACTTCAACGAATTCAGGTTTTTCTTTAGAGATGCAGGCCATATTTTAGGATCTGCTCATATTGAGCTTTTTGTTAATGAAGGTTCAGGCGAGAAAAAGATAATCTTCTCAGGAGATATCGGTCAATGGGATGTACCAATAATCAACGATCCTACTCTTTTTGAACATGCTGATTATGTATTTATTGAATCAACTTATGGAGACAGATTACATAGAGAAAAACAACCAAGAGATGAAATATTACACGACATAATAAAAGAGACTTACGAAAAAGGTGGAAAACTCCTTATACCATCTTTTGCTATAGAAAGGACACAGGAAATAATATATGCAATAAACAAGATGATAGAAAATGGTGATTTCCCACCTCTAAAGATCTATCTGGATAGTCCACTTGCTATAAAAGCAACCGAAATATTCAAAAAACACAAGGAATTATATGATGAAGAAGCAAGAAATGACTTTCCAAATCCTTTTAATCTTAAACAGCTTGAGTATACTTCTAAGACGGAAGAAAGTATAGCACTAAACAATCGTGAAGAATCATGTATTATAATAGCCGGAAGTGGCATGTGTACAGCAGGCAGAATAAGACATCATCTTAAACACGGACTATGGAACCCTAAAAACACTGTCGTTTTTGTTGGATATCATGCAGAAGGCACTTTAGGAAGAATAATCCTTGAAGGAGCAAAAAAAGTGAAGATGATGGGAACAGAAGTAGCTGTTAAAGCTGACATCAAAAGAATACATTCTTTCTCAGCACATGCGGATTATCTTGAATTGATCAAATGGGCTGAAGGATTTAAAACAAGACCTGAAAAGTTCTTCATTGTACATGGAGAACAGAAGAGTTCTGAGTCTCTAGCTGATAAGCTTAATGAAAAAGGTTTTAACACCCATATCCCAAAACTGGGAGAAGAAATAGAGATATAAAAATAAAAACAAAAAAAGACCGGATATTTTTCCGGTCTTTTTTTTATTTTATATAGATCTTTATGGCATAACACTTATAGGATCATGATGATTATTGTTTGTCCATGTCTCAAAATGAAGATGAGGACCCGTAACAGCACCTGTTGAACCAACAGCACCAATACTCTGGCCTTTGTTTACATTCTGACCGTTTCTTACACTCACACTATTACAATGCATATATCTTGTCTCTCTACCATTTGAGTGTCTTATAAATATCATATTTCCACCACCTGATGAATAACCTGTATAGGATACCCTACCGTCGGCTGCTGCCCAAAGAGAACTTCCATTAGCACCTCTTAAGTCAACACCTCTATGAAATTTTCTGGTACCATAGACAGGATGAGTCCTCCAACCATATGGAGAGGTCACATAATGAGATGGAGTAGGATATTGATAGACATTGCCATTTCCATCAGAAGATGCTACCTGTTGAGAAATAGGAGATGGCTGCGGTATAGGTGATGTTACAGGTGCTGATGAAGTTGATACATCTGCCAATACCGAATTATTTATCTGAACGTTTTCTGTATTTCCTACATTGGTATCCGATTCTCTTTCCATCACTTTATAATAAGTCTCTATCATCTCATTCCATGCGGTATCCTCTGCAAAGGAATATTTCTCATAATTTTCCTTATCCTGTGAATAAGGTCTTACCAGATATGGTACATCATTTTTTTTCGCTCTACGATAAAGTGGGAAATATATAGCTATACCATTGGAGGATGACAACTCTCCACCTGTGTTTCTAGATAGCTGAACGATATTATAGTCCTGAACAGCGTTTATGACTTTTTCAGCTGCTGCTTTTATTATTGAATCTCCAGAAATAGTCATGATCTTTTTCATAAAATCAATAATATCAACATAATACATCGGATAATAAAATCTTTGAGATTCATCAGCAGCTATATGTATTTTCCTCATCTCTTTCTGATTATTCATTATAGCATGAGCAAGAAAATCTATTGATGCGTTCACATTATCATACTTTTCAGAAGGTTCTAAAGAACAGGCAGATATCTGAGAATCAACAGTACCATTAAAATCATCAATATATTTATTTACTATATCCTCAGCTAGATCTGTTCCATTAACGTCGTGTCCCGCTTCAATGCTCTGAACAAGTTCTGTTAAAAATGCTTTATAGGGGAAACCGTTCCAATCCACATTTCCTTCAGGCCCCACGGTGTTTTTCACACCTGTCTTTCTAAACTCATTATTTATTTCATACATGGACATAAAAGCAGAATCAAATCCAAGAAGTTCTATATTCTTTTCATTGTTTTTAGATATTTCTCCAACAACTCTTTCAAAGACTCTAGCAAGTTCTAAGGTAGGAAGGAACTCATCATCCATCGCATCATATAAAGCACCTTCTAGACCTCCACCTATTCCCCATATTATTACAGCATATTTTTTTGCTGGAAATACTTCGATTGTCTCGTTAAGAAAAGATTCAAGGTTTGAAGGGTCTGCTGTATCTATCTCAATATCATTCATTATCTCAACTGAATTTATATTATCCGAATCATCCTGTTTAATATAATAAGCTTTCGTTCCAGTAATATCATCATTACCCAAATAATCCCTGGAATCTTTAACTCTTACCGGTGTATCTCCAACATACTCCCATTTATATCCATCCCATCTATCGATCAAAGCAACAATATTAACATAAGGTGGTTTAGAACCTACCTCTTCAAGCTGATTGATAGCTTTGACAGCATACTCTTCTCTTTCAGAATCAGCCGCCATATAAACCAGTATAGTCCATTCTGACTCAGTTGCGGATTGAACATCAGAAAGTGTATTCGAAAGTAAAGTCAAAGTCATCATAATAAGGAAGATAAAGGACATAATCTTTTTCATATGGGTTCCCCCTTTTTTTTATCTATATATTAATTATAGAAGATTTTGAATTTATTATCTATGATTTTTAGATCTCAATAACTGAGATTATCTTTTCTTCGACCTCTCCTTCAATAAATGCACGCACCTCAATATAGTTTTCTATACAAGAGTTTTTAAGTTTGTTCTTTAAAAGGCTATCCACTTGAAATATTCCTGATGAATTAGCCATTGTTATTAAAATTCGAACAGGTTTAAGTTTTCCAGGTTTTATTTTTACATCTTTTATAGCCATTGCTGATACTGCATGTATTGATGTAGATCCAATCTTTGAAAAAGATATCTCAGCTCGACCTCTTTCCATATCAATGGCATCAGCTACCCTTATTATACCAGCTTCAACAGTCAAAGGATCGATTCCCTCACGATGTGATATAATAGCATGACAAATATCTGAGAGCATCCTTGCCTTTTCTGCCGGACAATATATATCTTTTAGCAATCTATCTACAAGCATAGGAGCTATTGCAGCACCTAGGACAGCATGATTAGATCTATGAATAGCCTGTCCAATATCATGAAGGACGGCAGCTGTAAAGACAAGGACTTCTGCATCCTCATATTTCATTCCATGATCCTTTTCTATATTAAAGACAACATCGTTCTTCTTCAAAAGTCTTAATATCTTCAAAGCTCTGTTAACGACTATTGCTATATGAACCCTTCCGTGATCTGATATATGCATCCTATCAATAGCTGTAATATTTGATGCTGCCCAATATGCCTGTATCTCCTGATCCTTTTTTACCCTATTGTATATTTCCCTTAATTTATCATTCCCGTTAAAGCGTATTTTAAACAAGTTTTTCCTCCTGACTTGACTATGAAGTATCTATGGTTGTAGTATTTATATTAATACTATTCTTATACAGAAGCAATGAAAATATCATGGAGAAAGAATGAAGATCTCAAATGAAAAACTGTTAAATAAATTAAAACAACTACCACAAATACCATTACATATTCACTGGGATGGCTCTATACCATCAAAAGATATGTTTGAATTATCTATAAAAAACAACAAAAGACTTTTGTATCCGGAAAAAGATAGATTAGGTAATAAGATCAATTACTCATGCGATAAAGATCGAATAATTGATACACAAGAGAAACTTTCAGAATTTGTTATGCAACTTGATAAGTACCATATTGTGGATGTTTTTTCCATACCAGTATCCCTTATGCAGACAAAAGAGAATCTTTTTAAAATGGCTTATGCTCACGCCTTATATTTAAAAAACAATAACACCCCTTATGCAGAAACACGGTTTGCACCTCAATATCATACTTTTGAAGGTCTTTCTGTCAATCAAGTGATTGGATATACTCTTGAAGGATTCAAGATAGCATCTAAGGAAACGGGTGTTGATATAAGAATGATTATATCTTTAGGAAGAGAATCTGATCCTGTTACGACATTTAATATTGTAAAAGAGGTATTAAAATTTAAAGATGATCCTTATCTTGTTGGAATAGACCTTGCAACCGAGGAAAGAGGTAATCCACCTGAAAAACATATTAAAGCTTTTGCTTTGACTTTTGATACCGATCTTAAGAGAACTGTTCATGCCGGTGAGATGTGTTCTACCGAAGAAAACCTGAAAAACATATATACATCAATAACAGATCTTAAAGCAAACGCTTTAGGTCATGCAATACCATTATATAATCGTTTTTATAATGGACACGATCTGTTTCAACTAATAAGAGAAAATAATATAAGAATCGAAGCAAACCCGATAAGTAATCATTTTCTATTTGATTACAGTCTTGATTATCATCGTTTTGATATACTCAAGGAAAATGATATTAAATACACTTTCAATCCTGATGATCCAGCGATGTGGCCTTATGGTGATCTTATATATACATATTATTTCATGTACGAAAAATATGGGCCAGATGTTTTAAGACAAGGTCTCATCAACGCAGTTGATACAGCTTTCGCCATGCCTGATAGATTAGGAAAAAACATCTTAAACAAAATAAATGGCTTTGATTTCTAAAAACTGAAGGAGGCTCTAAAATGAAAGTTCTTGCTATCATAGGAAGTCCAAGAAAAGATGGAAACACTACTATTTTAACAAACGAAGTAATAAACATCCTAAAAAAAGAAAATATAGAGACAGAGATCTTAAATATTGGTGGAAAGACTATAAGCCCATGTATTGCTTGTGGTAAATGTTTTGACATGCAGAACAAACAATGTATACAAACAGAAGATATTGTAAACGAATGTATTCTTAAAATGGAAAATTCCGATGCAATACTTATTGCTTCACCGACCTATTTTGCTAATGTATCAACAGAGGTCAAAGCTTTGATAGATAGAGCAGGAATGGTAGCAAAAGCAAACGGTGATATGCTCAAAAGAAAGATAGGTGCAGCTATTGTCGCCGAAAGACGAGGTGGAGCTATTCAGGTCTTTAACGCTATAAACGCTTTCTTTTTAATAAATCAGATGATAGTATCAGGTTCCTCATATTGGAATCTTGGAATCGGCATGGCAAAAGGCGATGTAAAGAATGACGAAGAAGGACTTTCAACTATGAGGACTTTAGCTCAAAATATATTATGGCTGCTTAAAAAAATAAAATAATTAAAAGGAAAAATAATGACTGGTATTGAGATATTTATTTTAGTTGGTATTCTATTACTGGCTTTTGGAATTTTTTTCACTGCTTTAAAGTTCTTCATATTCATTGCTGGAATAATGATGATTGCTTTAGGTATATTTCAATTTGATTACAAGATGATACTTATTGGATTACTAATTTACTACGTATTTACAACGAGAAAATAAAAAAAGCTGCCCAAAGGCAGCTTTTTTTATCATAAAAATTCTGTTTTTATTCTTTTTCTACAAAATGACACATTGTCATGACACCCGGTGCCACTTCTATCATCTTAGGGACTTCTCTTGCACATATTTCCTTGGCAAGCGGACATCTTGTCCTAAATCCACAACCTGATGGTTTTGCAAGTGGTGAAGGCACATCACCTTCGAGTATTATTCTTTCTTTTTTATACTTAGGATCAGGAATCGGAATTGCTGAAAGAAGTGCTTTTGTATATGGATGTCTTGGATTGTGATAGACTTCATCAGATGGTCCGATCTCGACTATATTTCCAAGATACATAACCGCAATTCTGTGAGCTATATGTCTTACAACCGAAAGATCATGCGCTATAAATACATAAGTAAGTCCAAATTCTTCCTGTAGATCCTGCATCAGATTGATAACCTGTGCCTGAACCGAAACATCAAGTGCTGAAACTGGTTCATCGGCAATTACTATCTTTGGATTTGTCGATAAAGCTCGGGCAATACCAATTCTTTGTCTCTGTCCACCAGAGAATTCATGATGATATCTAAAAGCCTGTTCTTTTGAAAGTCCTACTTTCTCAAGAAGACTCATTACTATATCAAGATTTTCATCTTTTGAAGTCATCTCATGAACCGTCATTGGTTCTTCAACAATATCCGCTACTGTGAATCTTGGGTTTAGTGAAGAATAAGGATCCTGAAAGATCATCTGAATATCAGCTCTATACGGTCTCATCTCATTTGATGTAAGCTTGGAAAGATTCACCATTACCTGTTCAGTATTTCCATCTATTAGACCTTCATCATCATGATAGTACATATCACCAGCGGTCGGTTTATAAAGCCTTATAAGAGTTCTCCCTATAGTTGTCTTACCACAACCGGATTCTCCGACAAGACCTAGTGTCTCACCTCTTTTAAGATCAAAAGTAACACCATCGACTGCCTTTACATAACCCATTGTTCTTCTAAATATTCCTCCTAATACAGGAAAATATGTCTTAAGGTCCTTTACCTGCATTAAAACATCATCACCAGCATCGTTGTTACCAGGAATGCTTTTTCTAAACAACTTCTCTTTTGTCTCAAGATTCTGTATTTTCTTATCTATAAATGCCTTCATTTGTTCACCTCCTTATTGTAGAGATGACATCTGACTTTATGTCCAGGTCTTACCTCAACCAGCTCAGGTATCTCTTTTTCACATATCTCTATCTTCTTTTCACAACGGGTGCAGAAAGAACAACCTTTTGGGAGATTCATAATACTAGGAACATTACCAGGAATTGTATACAATCTATCCTTTTTTGTCTCAACCGAAGGAATAGATGCCATAAGACCTTTTGTATAAGGATGCATAGGGTTTTCAAATAGCTCATTTATCTCAGCTACTTCCTGTATCTTTCCGCAATACATTACTATTACACGAGTACACATCTCAGCAACGACTGCAAGATCATGTGTTATAAGCATAATAGCTGACTCAGGTCTTTTTTTCTTTATATCAAGCATAAGATCAAGTATCTGCGCCTGAATAGTAACATCAAGTGCGGTTGTTGGTTCATCAGCAATCAAAAGATATGGGTCACAAGCTAGTGCCATCGCTATCATAACTAGCTGTCTCATTCCACCTGAAAACTGATGTGGATAATCTGACATTCTCTTTGAGGCATCTGATATACCAACAAGTTCAAGCATCTCAACCGCTTTATTAAAAGCTTCTTCTTCACTAACATCCTGATGCAAAAGGATTGGTTCCATCATCTGCATTCCAATTGTAAAAACAGGATTAAGCGAAGTCATAGGTTCCTGAAATATCATTGATATCTCGTTTCCTCTAACTTTTCTCATATCTTCCCAGCTAAGTGAAAGAAGATCATTTCCTCTGAAGTTTATCTCACCTTCTACTATCTTTCCCGGAGGATCAGGTATAAGTCTCAAAAGTGAAAGACTTGTTACGGATTTTCCTGAACCGGATTCTCCAACAAGACCTACCACTTCCCCTTCAAATATATCAAAACTGACATCATCCACTGCTTTTGCGACTTGCCCAGCTACGTAAAAATATGTCTTTAATCCTTTAACTTCAACTAATTTTTTCTTATCCATATAATTCGCCTCCTATCTCAGCCTTGAGTATACTTTCGGATCAAAAGCTTCTCTTATAGCTTCTCCGACGAAAGTTACAAGCATCAAGGTTAAAAACATCGCTCCGACTGTAGATGCTGTGAGCCACCAGGAATGAAGGTTTTTCACTCCCTGTCCTAATAGTTCACCCCAACTTGGAGTAGGATCTGGAAGTCCAAATCCTAAAAAGTCTAGTGAGACAAGTGAACTTATACCACCAACAATAGCAAATGGGAAAAATGAAATCGCTGGAGTAAGAGAGTTAGGAAGTATATGTTTAAATATTATCTTTTTATCAGATACACCAATAGCTACTGCTGCCTGAACATAATCCCGAGCTTTCTCTCGGAAAAATTCTGCTCTTATATACCATGTCATACCTATCCATGAAAACAGCGTCAGTATAAATATAAGCAGGGTAAAATCAGGCTCCATTATAGATGATATGATCATAACTGTAAAAAGAAACGGAACAGCAGACCATATCTCAATAGCTCTCATAGCAAAGAAGTCGATCTTTCCACCATAATAACCTATTATTGCACCAATACTCATTCCGATCACATAACTTGAAAGAGTAAGTATAAGAGAGAACGACATAGATATCCTAAAACCATATACAAGTCTGGAAAATACATCTCTACCTCTATCATCAGTTCCAAGCCAATGTTCATGATCAGGAGCTGTTGGAGGTCTTCTGTCTCCAAGTTCATCAAGAAGATTCTCTATAGGTCCATAAGGGTATATAGCTAATGTAGCTGAATTACCATTATTTTCCGTTTTAAAGAATTTGCTTAACTTTCTATGATTATTTGTCATATTTTTTATCTGCATGTAATAGTTATATCTATCCTCAAGAGCTTTTAATCCTTTATCATCAATACCACTATATTCTCTTGCATAATCATACTGACTCTTAGCTCTATCAAAAGCCCTTTTTTTCCTACTTATCAAAGTATTAAGTCTTTCCTCATACTCCATATCAGATTTGGTCTTCGAAAGATCCTTTATCTGATACTCCATATCTTCAAAAAGTTTATCTCCTATACTTAAAATGATTTCTTTTTTAAAACCACCTTTTTCATCATAGTTTTTATCTGTAAGATCAGGTTTAAGCATAGATCTTAATCTGGTATTAGCCTTTTCACTGAAGCTTTTCGGGCTAAACTCCTGAAGAAACGACAATGCTTCAAGTTCACTTTTTTCAAGTTTTGCTTTATCTCTTAGTCCGTCAATGACTTTCTGATCAGCATCCCTATATTTTTCAGCGATCTTGAATCTATTTCGATAATCTGCGGTCCTTAAAAAGATCTCTTTTTTAAAATCTACCGCACTATAAGCTGTAAAAAACATCTCGTCCTCAAAATTAATAAAAAGAGCATGTCCGTTGATAAAGAACTCTGCAAAGAAAGAAAGCAGATATACACCAAGAATTATCAAGAAAGAATAAAAACCACGTTTGAGACTTCTAAACTTCTTGAATCTTTTTATCATTATAGGAGAGAGTATTGATGATCTTCGTTTTTTGATTTCCATTATTCCCCCCCTTAATCCAATCTTATTCTAGGATCTATAACACAGTAAAGAAAATCTGATATTATATTTCCAACAAGTCTTAATAAAGCTGCAATAACAAGAACCCCAAGCATTACAGGATAATCTCTATCCATAAGTGAGTTATACCCCAGAAGTCCAAAACCATGAATATTAAAAACCCTTTCAATAAGAAATGAACCTGCGAGAACAAGTGAGAATAACTGTCCAAGTCCTGTTGCTATAGGTATTATAGAATTTCTCAAAGCATGTTTAAAGATAACGACCTTTTCACTAAGACCTTTAGCAAAAGCCGTTCTTACATAATCCATACCAAGATTTTCCATCAATGAGTTTTTCATTAGCATTGTCATAGATGCAAAAGATCCCATCATATAACAGAAAGCTGGAAGGATCATATGATATATATTATCCCATACTTTTCCCCAGAAATCCAAAGATTCATATCCCTGAGAATGAATCCCTCCCAGTGGGAAGACATCCCAGAAGGAGCCTCCTCCCAGGTAAACAAGTAATACTATACCTATTACCCAACCTGGAACAGAGTATCCGATAAAGACGATTGCAGAACTGGTAATATCAAACTTTGTACCATGTTTGATTGCTTTCCACACTCCAAGTGGTATACAAACAGAATAAGATAGTATAAAACCTATCAGACCAAATCTAAGTGAGATAGGAAACCTTTCTTTGATCACATCCCAGACAGGTCTTGAATACCTATCCGACTCACCCATATCCTGTTTTATAACCAATCTGTAAAGCCATTGTGCATAGCCTACATAAAAAGGTTTATCAAAACCATATATCTTCTTTAGTTTTTCCATCATCTCTTCTGACATCTTTCCTACTTCCTCATTTGAACCACTTGTTCCAGCTGATCCAAGTTCACCAGTCGATTGCATCTGCTTATATTTGACAACAGCCATCTCAACTGGTCCGCCTGGAACAAACCTGTAAACTGTAAAAACAAGAAATGTAATAAGGATAAATGTCGGTATCACCATTAAGATCCTTCTAATAAAGTAAGTTAACATATATACATCCCCTCTTATTTATACTTTTCCCAATATCTAACTTCTGTAGGCATAGGAGGAAGTGATCCACCTGTAGAAATTGCTTTATCTAAAGCTTTGTTTTTACTTTCATCATACCACCAATAAGTAATAGCTGAACTTTCAGGAGAAGATGAATATCTGGAAAGCACGAATTCAGGCATTCCAAATTTATTCCAGAACATTAGTCTTACATTGTTTGAATACCATCTTAACGCTGTCATCTGTTCATTATATAAGATGCCATCTATTTCTTTTACCATCTCGATTCTCTTATCAAGATCAAACTCAGTGTTATATGCAGTTGATAGTTCATCAACTCTAGCATTTTTGAATCCCCAAAGATTATTAGTATTATCCATATCAGCATATTTAGAATGATATGAACCTTCCGGGTTAGGAAATAGCATTCCTCCATAACCTGCACTTATCATCTTGAAATTTCTTTCATGAAGATCTTTAAGATGAGTAGGCCAAGTGACTTTATTAAGGTTCAGTTTAATACCAACACTTTTGAGTTCTTCCTGAAAGATTGTCTCAACTCTAGTATCATCACCAATAACATTTATCGATATCTCAAATACTTTTCCATCTTCATCAGTAATATAACCATCCTCATTAATAGAATCCTGATAATATCCTGCTTCTTCAAGAAGTTCTATTGCTTTATCCCTATCATATTTCATAAGTTTATTGTTAGGATTTTCATATATTGAATTTGGGAAATAAGACTTCATATATTTATATTCATTGAAAAAGAGTTTTTCCATAAGTTTTTCTCTATTAAAAAGATGTATTATCGCCATTCTCACTCTTTTATCATTAAAAGGTTTTTCTCTTAGGTTAAACGCATAACCGGAAAGCCCATTCGGTGCGTTTGTAAATATTCTCTGTCTGATAATATGATTTTTTTGTATAGATTCCATCTTGTCAGGAGTAAGTTCCTGATGCCACTGACGAGCTATTCCAACCTGATAAATATCTATTACACCTTTTTTAAACATCTCAAGTAATATCGATGCTTCTGTATAAAATACAAACTTAAGTTCATTAAAATTGTAAAGCCCTTTGTTGATCTTTTCTTTATCTCCCCACCAGTCTGGATTTCTTTTAAGGATAATAAATTCATTTGTCTTTGCTTTTTCGAACATATATGGTCCAGAACCCATAAGCATCTCATTCTGATACTTAGTCATATACTCTTCAGCAGTTATTCTTCCTATTTTATGTTCAGGCATAATACTCATACCACCTGCTGACATAAAAAGTCTCCATTCAAGAGCCTTTGCTTTTACCATAACTATATTTTCAGTAAGGGCAACAGGTCTTTCAAACTTTTTCCAATACTGCTGTGAAAAAGGTTCCTTTAGAGCATCTGATGTTAGAAGATCCCATGTAGCAACATAATCAAAAGCTCTGACAGGCTTTCCATCCTGCCATTTAGCATCTGGGTTTACATGAAAATAATATGTCATCTTATCATCGCCAACAGACCATTTATCAGCAAGAGCGGGTATGGTCTTTAGAGTAACAGGATGAAGCCCTGTCATTGACTCGAACATAAAACCTTCAAGAGTAGAGATAAACACGGTGTTTGAGTTTTCACCCTGTGTTCTCAAAGTCGCAGGATAACTGGTCATACCATAAGTGAAAGTCCCACCTTTTTTAGCATATTCACTTCCAAGCTGCGGAATATCCTCTGGACTTTCCCATTTTATACCATTAACAATATTATCAATATCATTTTCAGACATATCCTTAGGACCATATTTGGCCATAAGTTCATCAAGAGTTCCCTCTTTAATTACTATCGAACATCTTGGATCTCGTCCTTCTTCGTTCTTTTCAGACTGAGCTTTTTCTTCACTAGCCTGAGAGACTGCGTTCTGATTTTTAGTAAACTCATTCTTTGCCTTTTCTGTTTCTCCACCACATCCTGCGATAACTAGAATAAATATCGCAATTGAAATAAGTAATACAGTTTTTTTCATTTTTGCCCCCATTATAAAAATTTTGATTAAAAAAATCTGAAAGAATTAACCTGAAACAATAATACTCCTGTCAGGACTTTTAGTAAATTTTTTAGCAAGATCGCCCTTTTATAATTTAAACTTTTATTCTTATAAAAGTGATTATAACATAGTTAAAAATACCTATCAAATACTATAAAATTAAAAAAAACATCCTTTCACCGTTTTCGAAATTTTTTTTTAACCTTTAAGATTTTTTATTTTATAGACAGATTCACAAAAATATGTTATCATTAAAATATAATAATAAAAATTTTTATTGCTCTTGTCCTTTAAATTTGTTCTTCATATACTGCAGATTTCTTTATAATATTTGAAGCAAAAGGTCCCGTAAATCTTTCAGGGAGGTTCTTTTGCATATACTTTTAAAAGACTTATGTCTAACAAAAGACGATATAATGAAGATGTCCCGTGATGAGATAATGACCCATATGGAAAAAGTGGATCATGCTATTTCCCTTATGAAAGATTTTTTCGATAACGATTCAGATGAGCTCTCAGATCAGAAAAATGATCCTTTTTTATCATAAATACTCTTTTTAATCTTTTTCTACTTTTTTCCGATAATCTGATTATAGTTAAACTTTCAAGACATGGAGGTCTTATAAATGGAGAAAATTAAAACTAACGATTTTCAGCAGATAATCAAAGCACTTCTCAAAAGATCCGCTAGAAACATAACTTTTAGAGAAAGACTGATCACAGCTCCAGAAGAAGCTTATACCGAACTCACCGGCGAGATGTTCCCATCAAATATGTGCTTAAAGATAAAAGAAGATAGCGGTAAGATCACTCAGGTAATCATAGATAAAAGAGATGATTATAGCAGATCTTTTTATTGGGATTTAGGCAACTCGCTTAAAGAAGCCTGAAGATCATCTCATTATCCCTATCTCTACCTTTTTAAATCTTGCAGGTGAGCATCCATGTGACATCTCAGCAACCTGCATTGGTTGTCCTTTTCCGCAGTTTGGAACACCGTTAAGTTTCCACTCTGAGAAACCGGCGACTCTATCCATACTTCCCCAGAATTCGGGTGTGATTCCCTGATAAGTAGGGTTTTTCACCATATGGGATATACTGCCATCTTTTATTACCCAACCCGCTTCCATACCAAACTGGAAATTATATCTATACTGATCTATACTCCATGATTTTACAGTATCTACGATAAGACCATCCTTAGTGTCAGCTATGATCTCCTCAAGGGTTCCCTCACCAGGCATCAGACTAAGGTTTGGCATCCTTACTATAGGAATATGCATCCATCCCTGAGCTCTATTACATGCTCTTGAATGGGTCTCGTTTACTGTATGTGCAAACTCTCTATTTCCAAGATAATTTTCAAAGACTCCATCTTTTATAACATGAAACCTCTCAGCCCTCACTCCATCATCATCATAACCATATGTTCCAAGCCCCATTGGACAAGTTGGATCTGCAACGATGTTCATAAGTTTTGAACCATATTTAAATTTGCCTTTTTTTTCAAGAGTAACAAAGGATCTTCCAGCGAAATTTGCTTCCAATCCCAACACTCTATCAAGTTCTGTCGCATGACCTATTGATTCATGTATCTGAAGAGCGAGTTGTTCACCATGAAGAATAAGGTCTTTTTTTCCTGATGGACACTGCGGAGCATCAAGTAAAGCTATCGCTTCTTTTCGAGTGTTTTCAGCATTTTCCAACAGTTTAAATCCCTGTATGACCTCATATCCTCCCTGATAATACTGTCCAAAAGAAGCTGGATAAGTCCTTCTCTGAAATTCATTACCATTGGAAGCTATTGCGGACATACCTCCTCCGGATCTTAATATCTGCTGTTTTATCCTTGCTCCTTCGCTGCTTACGAACCACTGAACTTCTTTTGAAAAGGACATATACGCTTTGGAATCAACTATCTTTTTGTCTTGCGAAAGAATTCTGTCACAATCCATAAGAAGTCCTACTTTATCTTCCCAGGTTACATTAAAAGGATCTAATATATACGGAGAACTCCATGTATCCTGATAAACCTTATCTTCCGTAAGTCTAACCTTCTGTTTGATAAGATGGGAGGAAGCTTTGCCAATACTTATTGCAAGTTCAACATTTTTTCTAAGCGATTTTTCAGAAAGATCATTAGTTGATGCAAATCCCCAGGCACCATTTACTATTACTCTTATACCAACACCTTTACTTATCGAATTTTCAATTCCCGAGAGTTCACCTTTTTTTACGGTCAAAGATTCGTAGTTCATCTCAACTATTCTTGCATCAGCATAACTCGCTTTTCCTTTTTCACAAAGATCTATAATAAAATCGCAAACTTTATACATCGTTTCCTCCGAAATGTCTTAGTAATCAGTCTTACTAGAAAACCTGAAGTTGTTTATCTTCAATGCCGGCAGAACAAATCCGCCTCCAAAAAAGGCACTTTGAAATACCTGATCGGATGAGATAGCCTCAATATTATTCAATGCTTTTATGACACTTTCCGTAAATCTCATATTTTTAACAGAGTTTGTTATTTTTCCGTCTTTTATCTTATATACACCATCTCTTGTCATACCTGTTATAGTAATATCATTAGGATTAATTATATTTGTGTAATGAAAATGCGTTATCAAAAGAGCATCCTTTGAAGAGCTTATTATTTCCTCCATAGAACTTTCACCAGGAGCTATAACCAGATTTCCACAAAGTGGTCCCATAGTATTTGGAAATGGAAAACCATGTCCAGTTGAACTTTTTCCTTTTTTTTCCGCCCATTTAAGATCAAATGGAAGTCTATTAAGTATGCCTTTATTAACTATTTCAAGACTTTTTTTCCTTACTCCTTCAAAATCAAAAGGGAATCCCGGATTTTGTTCATGTGAAAAATCATCTGTAATAGTTAATTTTTCTGAGAGTATCTTTTCTCCTAATCTGTTTGAAAAAGGAGATGTACCCAGATAATATCCCTGAGTAGAAAGACCAACATAGGAAAGAAATAGGAATAGATCACTTACAGCTGCAGGTTCAAGTATTACAGTGTATTCTTTGGGTTCTATTTCCACAGGGTCTTTTGAAAGAATAGCTTTTTTAACAATATTTTCCTGAAGTTCATTAATTTTATTTATATCATAGCTTTTTTCAGAGATCGATCCCCATCCTGAATAACCATCATCATCCATAGCGGTCGCGGTGAATTCTCCTCTTGTATACTCGTGGTATGCAAACAAACCCTTAGATGAAGCCAAAGTAATAGAATTTACAACATCTGAAACGGTACCGGAAGCAAGTAATTTGTTTTCTTTACATTTTTTAACAAAACCTTTCACTACCTCACTTCTTTTTTCAGGAGAGACAGAGGCTGTCTCTTTATCCCAATTCAAATTCTCGTTTTCTATTATCTCATCTATAGGAAAATCCGGAATATGTTCCTGATCTTCCTGAAATTCAAGAAGCGTGGCGGCTTTTTCTATGACCATCTTTATATTCTCTTTTGAAAGATCATCAAGCGAAACCTTTGATACCTTCTTATCTTTAACAAGAAGTATTTCAGCTCCAGTTATCTCCTGACTTACGTTTTGAGTTATCTCGTTCTCCCCAAATCTTGTAAGTGCATCTTTTCCACTGTTTATCATCACAAATACAAATGGAACAAATTCTTTGGCTATATCTATTATTTTCTTACTTAAATCCCTTTTTTCTTTTATCCTATCCTGATATGTTAGGCTCATTTCTGCTCCTTTACCAGCTTTATTCCAAGTCTTGCAGCTTTTTCATTAATTTCCTGCGTTCCTTTAGGGACTCTAGCTTTAACAGCTTCAAAGAGAGCTTTTTCACTTACACAGCCTGTTGCTGCACAAATTGCACCAAGAGCTATAATATTCACTACAAGAGTGGTATTAAATTCTTTATTCGCTATCTGGGAAAAAGGAATCTTATATATGTTTTTATATTTAGACGGAACATTTCCAACATAATATGAATCAATAATAAGAATACCATCTTCCTTTAGGTCATCTATATATTCCTGCGCTGCTTTCTGTGTAAGACAAAGAAGCACATCCAGATCCGATGTCTTAGGAAACAGTATCTCACCATCACTTATTATGACCTCGGATTTACTTGCTCCAACTCTTGCTTCAGGACCATAAGATTGTGTCTGAGTAGCGTTTATACCATCGTGTATAGCTGCTGCTTCTGCTAAGATGACTCCACCTAGTATCATTCCCTGTCCGCCAGATCCACTAAGTCTGATCTCATATCTTTTTTTTCCCATAACTACTCCTTGTTAGCTTCAATTAGTCTCAAATATTTTGAGACAAAATCTGTTTTTTCAATATCTACAAACTCACCCATTGGGAACTTACCTTCTCTTTTTTCTTCAGGAAGTTTGTCCCATGCAGCTTTCATAATAAAATGGTCTTTTTGATATATCATACCAGCAACAGGCTCTTTTATCTTATTAAGTCTTCCATAAGTAGTTGGACAATGAGTCATAGCTTCAACAACTGTAAAACCTTTCTTTGAAAGCGATCTATGAATATATTTTTCAAGTGCCTGTACATGATACGATGTTGACCTTGCAACATATACAGCACCAGTTGCTTTTGCAAGCTCACAGATATCAAAACTTCTTTCAATGTTTCCATATCTTGCTGTAGTAGCTTTTTTTCCTGATGGAGTAGTTGGACTTGCCTGTCCACCTGTCATACCATATATGTTATTGTTGTATACGATTACTTTAAGATCCATATTTCTTCTTGCAGCATGAATAAAATGATTCCCACCAATACCAACTGCATCTCCATCTCCCATTACTACTATTACAGTCATATCAGGTTTAGCAAGTTTAAGACCTGTTGCAAATGCCAGCGCTCGACCATGTGTAGTATGAATAGTATTAAAATCTACATAAGTTGGAGTCCTTGATGAACAACCAATTCCAGAAACTACAGCAACATCATCTCTATCAAGTCCCTGTTTATCTATTGCTCTTAGCATAGAAGACATTATAACTCCATGTCCACAACCTGGACACCATATATGAGGGAATTTCTTGTTTTTTCTTAGATATTTATGAACAACATTTTTTTCCATCAGATATTCCTCCTTATAAAGGAAACTAATTCATGTGGGTATATAGCCTCTCCATTTATCTTATTAAAAGGAAGGATATCGCATATACTTGAGGCAAATCTTTGTGTTGGAAGAAGGAGCTGACCCATGTTCATCTCAGGAACAAATATCTTCTTCTTGTCCTGCGCTTTATCAATAAGCACCGAGGATATGAAAGGCCATATAGTCTTAGGTCTTAAAAGGCCTATCTTTATTCCGTGTTCATCACGAAGAGTCCTGATAGCCTGTTTAGCAGATCTTGCTACACATCCAGCTGCTAGTATCATATATTCTGAATCTTCAAGCTCATACTCTTCCCAATCAAGAATATCATCAAGATTATCATCGATCTTTCTAAACATCCTTTTCATAAAAGCATCTATCTGATCAGGTTTGGATGTAGGAAATCCATCAACATCATGAACAAGACCGGTAATATGGTATCTGTAACCTTCGCCAAAATCTGCAAAGGCAGGTACTCCAGAAGAGTTTCTCTCATAAGGGAAGAACCATTCATTAGGAACATCCGGAGTCTTTCTCTTAAAGGATTTATTCTTATCCACCTTTTCTATATCTATCTTCTCTCTCATATGTCCTATCACTTCGTCAAGAAGTAGAATAACAGGTATTCTATATTTTTCAGAAAGTTCGACAGAACGTATTGTCTCTTCAAATATCTCGGGTACTGTATGCGGATAAATAGTAATAATAGGATGATCTCCATGAGTTCCCCATCTAGCCTGAAGTATATCTCCCTGAGATGGCATTGTTGGAAGGCCAGTTGAAGGCCCACCTCTTTGAACGTTAACGATAAGACATGGAGTCTCTGTTATTACAGCGTAACCTATATTTTCCTGCATTAGGGATATACCTGGTCCGCTTGTTGCGGTCATTGATTTCAATCCACCAATAGAAGCGCCTATGATAGAAGCCATACTTCCGATCTCATCTTCCATCTGTATAAATTTACCACCTAGTTTTGGAAGCTCTACGGACATTATCTCGGCTATCTCAGTAGATGGTGTAATAGGATATCAACCAAAAAACCTAACACCCGCTGCTAAAGCCCCATATGCACATGCCTCATTACCCTGAAGTAGCTTCAACATATTTTACTCCTTATCCTTCTTTTTTATTATAACTGCATAATCGGGACATCTTAGTTCACATAGTCCGCATGCAATACATTTCTCTTCATCAAAAACCGGTTTCCCTGCCATCTTATCCATTGTTATTGCTCCCTTTGGACAAAACGCTGCACAGATCCCACAACCTTTACACCAACTCTCATAAAATTCGATTTTTTTATCCATCACCTATTCTCCCTTTTCAAAAAAGCCTTATAAGTATTTTTAAGAAGTGCAGCTCTAGTCATAGGACCAACTCCACCAGGAACAGGTGATATCCATGAAGCCTTTTCTTTTACCGACTCAAAATCGACATCACCATAAAGTTTATCATCAATATAGGTAGTACCTACATCTACGATAACCACGTTTTCTTTTATCATATTTCCCTTTAAGAAGTTTGGTCTTCCTATTGCCATGATTATTATATCTGATCTTTTTAATATAGTTTCAATATTTTTTGTCCTTGAATGACAGACGGTAACAGTACCATTTTCAGCTGTAAGGAGTGAAGCAACAGGTTTCCCAACAATATTACTTCTTCCTACAACAGCAACCTCCTTACCTTCGATCATAATGTTGTTTTCTTTAAGAAGATCGATTATACCGGCTGGTGTCGCTGGTAAAAAACAATCCCTTCCCTGTAACATCTTACCGAGATTCATAGGATGAAAGCCATCAACATCCTTTTTTGATGATATCGTATCTATTACAACACTTTCATCAATATGTGATGGAAGAGGAAGCTGAACCAATATACCATGAATAGTATCATCTTCATTCAATTGTCTAATTATATCAAGTAATCTTTCCTGAGTGGTATTTTCTTCGAGTTTGATTTTTTTTGATGTTATACCTATCTTTTTGCAATCTCTTTCCTTCATATTTACATAAAGTTTAGAAGATGGATCTTCTCCTACAAGTACGACTGCAAGTCCAGGCTTTTCTGGTGATTTGGAAATCTTTTCTTTGAGTTCTTTACGCATCTTCCTGGCAAGTTCTTTCCCGTTTAAAATCTTCATTTGATCACCTCTTTCACAGTTATAAGAAACGAATCTTCTGCAGATAGCACCTCGCCGTTTTTCATTTTACAATCATTTTCAAGCATAGTATATAACATCTTGTTTGCTCTATCAATCGAAACAATATCAGATAAATATTTATAGGAACTCAGATTATAGGCGTTAAGCCTTTTTAATAACTGCTCGTTCATCTCTGGCATTGAGAATTCCTGGATTTTTTTTATAGATGACATTATTTTATTAAATTGAGGATATTTTATAGGACCGGTAGTCGATATTTCTTTTAATATTTCTCTAAACTCTACATTGTTGGAAAAAATCTCATAAAAAGCAATTAATCTGGTGAGTTGTGTAATTAGGTTCGAATTGATTACATTTGCCGGCATATTCTCAGCAAGAGAATAAAACTCATTAATAGATGAATCATGATTACCCGTTAAAATAAGTTCCAGTAATCTTAAAGTGCTGATAAAACTATCATCTGAATCTATATCAAGAGCTTTCGATACATGATCTCTCCAGGAAGTATTTTCCCAACTATCACCCACAAAATAAAGAGCTACCTTTTCAATTTGATTATGAAGATACATTATGTCCTTGCCATTTATCTTATCGTAAACAAAACGAAGAACTTCATCATCTATCTCACCACAAAAATCATCAAAAATATCTTTGATATAGCTTTTTGTCATCCAGCTTATATTGTCGTCAAAAACACAGATATTAAAGAAATCGTTTATTAATGTCTTAAACAAAGAATATTTAGAAGATGGAAGATAAAAAATGAAAGAATCTTTAATATCACTTTTTAAATAAACAAGAAATCTTTCCCTTTCTTTTTTTTTCAGAGTATCAAAACCTTTTATAAAGTTAATAGAAGGTTCTGAAAAAAAACCTTTATCAAGTTCGTTGTTTATAAAATGGATTATATCCTTTTTTTGTATATCATATATATTTCCAGATAGTTTCTTCTGTTGAACTAGGTTCTCATAAAGATAGTGAACCGGAAACTCCCCCTGCTTACAACAAAAGAAGAGCACAAACGGTTTTTTTATCAAAGTAGCAGGCGTATTCTCAATAGTCTTTTTTAAATCAAGCCTCAATCTCATTTAAAGATCTGTTTTACCTTTTTTAATTATTTTTTCAATCTTATTAAAGATAGTTTCTTTTTTTGATCTATTAATTTTTAAATAAAACTCACCATAATTTGAGGAAAAAACCTTCAAATAACAGATTGAATTTTTTATATCTTTTTCTTGAGAATATAACAATTCAAGGATTTCCTCAACATCATCCTTATCAAGGATAACCCTTTTATCTTCAAAAAACACCAGGGACTTTACAGTATCAATAAAAAACTTATCGTTTTTATCCTTTGAACCAATTATGATCTCAAACGTACCTTCCTTATATTCTCTTTCAACACTTTCCGTATCAGGAAGCTCAAAAGAACAAGAATAATGACCATTTTCATCGACCGTACAAACCGGAGCAGCTGTTATGCATATAGAAAAAAACGCAGTTATCATAAAAGTGATTATTAATCTCATATTATAGCTCCTAATATTTTGTTATTGTTTACCTTGTAAACAAGTCCCGGACTTATTTTAATTAAGACCAAAGATCCGAGCCCTTTGACTCAAGACTACTATTTACTTGTTTGAAATACTTTTCAAAAAATAACTTGTTCATGTCATTTATGAACAATAACTTGATTAATTTATTAATCAATAACCGTTTCTAGTATTTTATCATAAACTCATCAATAAATCTTTTAAAATCTCTTTTAAAAGGTGCTCTTACTCTAACTCTTTTTCTGGATATCGGATGTAAGAAAGAGACTGTACCACAATGAAGAAGTTGTCTGTCTACAAAATCTATTTTGAGTCCTCCATAGCCTTTATCCCCAACTAAAGGGAATCCTTCATAGGACATATGAGCCCTTATCTGATGTGTCCTTCCAGTCAAGAGTTTAAAAGCAATAAGCGAATAATTTCTTTTGTTTAATAACTGTCTGAATCTTGTCAATGATCTTTTACCTTCCTTATCACAGATATACGTATAAGGCATTCTTCTAAGAAGAGAGTGATTTATAACACAGCTTGTACGATAATATTTTTGAGATATACCATAATAGGTCTTTATATGATTTTGAAAAATAAAATTATGAGCAAAAGATGATTTTGCGATTATAAGTATTCCCGAGGTATCCCTATCAAGTCTATTTACAAATCTTATCTTTGCAACTATGTCGTTTTCAATAAAGTGTTGTTGTACATAGCTTGCAATGCATGGTCTGTCATTGGTGCTGGTATAAAAAAGTATCTCATTTGGTTGCTTGTTTATTATAAGAAATAAATCATCCTCATATATTATCTCAAGATCACCTTTGATAGGTTTATAATCTGAAAGTTCCCTATCTCCAATAAAGACCGCTATCTCTTCGCCTTTTTTTATTTTTCTATTCTTACCTATCTTTTTTCCGTCAGCGAAAGCAACATCCCTGTTTTTAATGACCCTGTTTATAAGGTTACTTGAAAAGATATTCAATGAATAAAGGTATTCTTTGATTCGCATCTCTTTTTGTACTTTAATAAAGATGCGCGAGTCCTTCAGATAGATCAACATTCTATTTATTTATCAAAATAAGAGTTGGTCTCGATGAGGTCGCGATCTATGAAGAAATTATATCTTAGCCTTCCTTCATTTACATAACCATCGACAGCTTTTATCTCAATAAAGTTAGAACCATATCTTATAAGAACTGAATCAGATTGATTATCGTCTGTCGTCATCTTAAACTGAAAATATCCATGAGAACAAGGAACATCAAAGTTTTCCTCATAGATAGTACCCCTGTTTAAAGAAATATGCACGATCTTTATATCATTATCCTCGATAAAACCTTTGAAAAACTGGGTTTTCTTAGTGTTAAAAGGAGGTACGATAGTTATTACCGGAGCTTTTGTATCCGGTATCAACTTGGTAGTAAATACAGCTTTATTTCCATAGACATCCCTTGCGATCACATCAAGAAATTTAGCTTTTGCTGGATTTCTGACATTAAAAGTCTTAGAGAACTTAAAGTTCTTGACATCTATATTCCCAAGGAAAGTATCATCAAGATAGACCTCAAGTACGTTTACCATGACAGTGTTTACTCTACCGGCTACTTTTAAAGTATTTCCAATATTGACCTTGCCTTTAGCAGGAGATGAGAACTCGATCCTTATCTTAGAATCCATAGTTGACTTTTTCTCTTTTTTCTCTGGAGTATATACTAAAAGTTCTTCTTCAACTCCCGGAGGTAGGACGAAGTCTTTATCGGAAAGCTGTACTTTAGTATCTTTTGAGATCGTTGCTCTAACATCTTTAAAGTTTACCCATCTAAGGTTCTCAGTATTGATTCCAAAGTTCATCTCCTCGATATTACCTGATCTTGTGATTATAACTCTATCTGTAGTCTTCAGAGCAGTCTTTACATCGGTGTTTTCAAGAAGATCTATACTTCCATCCAGACATGATACTTTTAGAGAATCGTTTATCAAAGTCTCTGCTGTAAAAATAGAATGTTCAGAAACAAGCTGGTAATTTTTCCATCTAAATACTAATCTGTTTATAAGTTGAATCCTATATCTACCAAAATCTGATATAAGTTGTATCTCATTACCAACGTTTCTGATCATAAACTCGGCTTGCCCCATGACCTGTATCTTTGCTTTTTCAGGTATAAAGATCTCCAGTCTATCACCGTTATCCAGAACGAATTTCGAATGGTTGGTAAATTCGTATTCTTTGACAATATTATATTTTTGCCCGGTAGGATTTATTATAACAGGGCTACCCTTAACAAATGTAGCCCTGCCAATAAGTTCCTCATAAGAAAAAACTGTAATATTAATAAGAATTATAAAACAAATTAAAAATATTCTTCTTCTATTCAAGTGTCTCGCCTCTTAATGTAAGACTGTGTTCAGCTAATTTTTCTCTGATCTCATTCAAGGTCTTTTGGCCGAAATTCTTAAGTCTCATAAGTTCATCTGCTGAAACTCTTGTGAAATCAACAAGTTTTCTGTATTGAAAGTTTTTAATACAGTTTTTAGCTCTCTGTGAAAGATCAAGATCCATTACTTCGATCTCTTCAACTGGAAGATTTTCGATATTTCTTCTTGGTATAGTTTCTTCCTCTACAGCCTGTGGCTGAGCAGGAGTATCATCCTTCTCTTCCACTACTTCTTCAGCTACAGGTTCAGGATCAGGTTTTCTTTCCCTTTTCTCAGCCATTATTGATAATCTTTCAACTACCATATGAGCTATATCTGCTATTGCATCATTAGGATCTTTTGTACCATTAGTCTTAAGTTCTACAACAAGACTCTCATGATTCATCTCACCACCAAGTCTTATAGGTTTTACTTTACTATCAATAAAGACTACCGGTGAAAAGAACGAATCTACGTAAAACTTATTATATGGGACTTTTTTCTCTTTTTTATGCTCATAGGACAAGACATATCCATGACCCATTTTAAAATCGATCTCGATCTCAAAACTCTTACCTTTTTTTACCGTAAACAGATAAAGGTCTTTGTTTACTATCTCAAGTCTATCATCCACAAGATCTTTAGCATATACCTTCTTTTCGCCTTTAAACTTGATCTTTCTTGAATAAACTTCACCATCATCGACATTACAGATGATATTTTTAATATTCATTACGATATCTATTATCTGTTCTTCGGTTCCTTCAAGCTTCTTGGTCTTTTTATCAAGATCAGGGAAAGTTATACTTACTGGAGAGTAACCTTCTAATTCATTTATAAGAAGGTCTTTCATAAAACTTCCCAAAGTCTCTCCATATCCTTTTTTTATAGGTTCAAGAATATACTCACAATGAACCTTTGAATGCGTCTTATACTTGACTGTTTCAGGTACGTTTAAATTAATCATAAAATAGTCAACTCCATTTAACGTTTTAAATTTAGTTTAAAAATATATCAGAAAAGAATCAAACTTTTCTTTTTTTATGTCTGTTTGCTCTTCTTTTCTTTTTTCTCTTATGTTTGTTTATTTTTGATTTTCTTTTTTTCTTGACTGATGACATTTAAGTTTCATCTCCTTTTTTGTGAATTTTTTTACCAATTTAACAATAAATACAATAAAAAGTCAATTTTTTTTATTTTAAAACCTTTATTTAAATTATTTTTCTCCATTTTTTTCTAAAAATCCATCAAATATCTTTTTCACTTTTTGTTCATCAAATCTTTCAAAATCTTTCAAATTTTCAGATATACGTTCCCTATTAATATAAACGTTCATGAGCGCTTGTTTTAATTTATTATCAGAAAACTCTTTTTCCTCGAGAAGAATAGCAGCATCCTTTTCGGAAAGCATCTTTGCGTTTACATACTGTTCATTACCTGCTGATCCTTTTAAAGGTATCAGGACTGAAGGTATGTTATATTCTATAATATCAGATATCGTTCCAGCGCCTGCTCTTGCTAGCATACAGTCAATTCGAGCAAATATCTCAAGCATATCATTCCTTGGAAAAAATCTTTTATTTACAAAATCCATTTTATTGATTTTTTTAAATTAATTCTCAAATCTTTCTATATTTATTGGATTTGTTCCATATTGAAGAAATACTTCGAAGTTATGATTTATCCAATCTATATTCTTTAAAACAAACTCGTTAAGTATAAACGAACCATTGGCTCCACCTGTTATAAAAAGCAGAGGTTTATCTTTTTTTTGATCGTCTCTTAGATCATGAACAGGTTTATTTGATATTATATCAGATGGGTTACCAGAAAAAAGATATTTCTCTCCCGAAAAACAACCAGAATCGAATGAATAGAGATTTATATCACTTAAACGAAATGCTAACCTATTAGCTATTCCCGGAATCGAAGTCTGTTCATGTACGATTATTGGAATAGAAAGCATTCTAGCTGCTATTACGGGACCCAAAGATACATAGCCGCCAGTTGAGAGTATATACGACACCTTTCTTTTTTTTAAAAATCTGTAAGATTGGAAAATTCCGGAAAAAAAAGAAAAAAAGTCAGAAATATTTCTTTTATCAAGAGCTCTTCTAAACTTACCCGTACTAATATATTTAAGCTGAACATCCTTTATATTTTTAAAGATGTCTTTTTCAAAATCATTTCCACTACCAATATAAATAAGAGATTTATTGGGATACCATTTTTTGAAAAGCTCAAGAAACTTGACTGAGGCAAAAGTATGCCCTCCGGTTCCTCCGCCAGTTACTACTATATTTTCAGTCTCTAAGGTCAAACTCATCTTTAAGCGGCAGCCTTTCTATAAGAGCTTCGATCTCTTCAATATATTCTTTTTCCCCATTAAGAAGAAGCCTTATAGCTCCCTGAGCTCCCTTTATTCCACCTGTTGCAATATGATAAGAACTCACTTTTCCTAATGTTAAGACTTTTATAGCTTCTATCTCTGTAAACAATTGCGCTTTAAAAGAGTACATCCTCGGACATTCTTCGCAACAATCGTCTTCGGAAAGCATCAAAGATACTTCATCAAGATCGTACGAGACTTCCTTTTCAAGTCCTACAGGTATGATAAGATTTGCTCTTTTACCAAACACAGCTTCGAATATTCTCTTTACAGTTCCGCCTTCAGGATGTCTGATCAATATCCCCGCAGTCTCTTTTGCATAATTTATTGAATTGGCACCTTTTAATATTATATCACCGGGATTTATTTCTTTGATTACATCACAAAGGTTTCTCTCATTTGCTACACCTTTGTCTATTACATATTCAAGCATCTTCTCATTTTCTATCCAATACTCTCCACCCGGCATGACCACACCAGTTGTAAACCGTTCTTTATCAATCTTCTTTTTCAGAAATTCCTCAACAACATAGGAATTTGTCGTTCCTTTGCATATTATTATTTTTTTATCCTTTATAGCTCCCGAAAAGACTTCGGATTGTAAAAAAGCTTTCGCTATAAGTCTTTTTGACTGAGCCGGAACAAGCACGACATCTTTTTTCATAAATCCTCCTATCCATTGTTGTATAAATTCAATTAAATCTTACTTCACATATTCATTTTAGACAAAGAAAATTTCATTTTGCAATGATATCTTTTTTTAACTGTGAATTTTCCCCACCCAGATTCCATAACCTTACTCTAACCTCTTTGTGTTCTTTAAACATCATATATATATCTTCAGAAATCTCTTTAAATTTTTTAACCGCTATATCAATCGGTCTATGAATAAGCATTATATTACTAACTTTCATCTCAGGAAAATAATGAAGCAGTCCCTTAGTTATAACTGTAAGCTCTATCTCTGTTGTCCCATTGTTAAGTGAGGATATCTTTAAAGGATAATACAACTCTTCACTTTGGAATGTATACTGCATACTTTTTTTTGATACTACCTCTTTTGAAAGATCAATAATATCTAATACAAAATATCTAAAACCTTTTTTTAAATATTTATCAACCATATCTATAAATCCCTGGTCCAGATCCTCTTTTATATGATCTGGAAAATTCTTTTTAATATACTCGTTCAGATAAAGAACAAACTCTTTTTGTTTTCTCACTTTAAAGATAGAGATATTATGCTCTCCTATAAGCTTTTTAAAGATCACTTCCACATCTTTACGGACAACACCTCTTTGTCTGTTAGATCTGGATAGTATATTGTTTAAAAACATCTCTCTGTTTACTAAAAAAAACATATCTGAAAACACTTTTTCATCAACAGATTTTATTTCAGGCTTTTTTTTAAATGGTATAACCTCAATAGCAGATGTCTTCTCACTTGAATATAGATCGGAAGATAGAATGAGATATTCTTTTTTTCCATCCCATGCTATTATCGCCCTTTGTATCGGATTAAAGACTTTAGCATCTGATTTGATTGTGATCATACCTCTATCAGATTGAACAATATATGTTGTTATTAAGATAACAAAAAGGACAATAATTGTTTTATTATACATAATAATATAGTACCATAAATATAAGGTTAGTTCATTTAATACATTTAGAGCGTCTTGAGGGGAATTATTTAATAATGAAAGATGAGAAGAGAGTTGACAGGTATTTAAGGACACTTCTTTTTCTTTTACTTGTGGCTACTTCATCTACTTCGATGATAACACTACAATGGGTTAACACTGGTGAACCTGTCTTTCTTGTATTTTCTCTATGTTTCTTCTCTTTATATATTTTTTTCTTTCTTTCTTATAAAGCAATTATAAGGAAAGATTTTTCTACCATGGCTCGATTTCTTTTTTTAGGAGTCTTGATAATATATGTACCTTAACAACTTCTTTTTAAGGGATTTGGAGTGTACCAGTTAATACTCAACTTCACCCTTCTCTTAATAACCGCAATTTACGCCTTTCCTAAAAAGGTCAGAAGTATATTGTTTTTAAGTTCGTTATATTTTTTCTTTCTACTTATAATAAATATAATCGATATACCTTGGAGAATAAATCCTTTTAACGACAATCTTCTTTTAAAATATCAATGTATAGCTACAATCCTACCCCTTCTTACTTTTATTTTCATTATAATCAGAGAAAAACGATATAATATGAACCTTAAGATATTTACAGGTATGATATTTACATCACTTGTACCTATTATATTATCAGGTATATTTGATGTTATAAGAGTTCATAAAAATCCTTTAATTTTAAATATATTTAACTATAATAATATTCAAAATAATAGCAGAATAACTCAGAACCTTGCTCAATTTGATAAAACAGAGTTTTTTATGCTTTTTATATTTGTAAACTTTATCGTATTCATTTCAAAAATCATTTCTGATTTTATTACAGAACCAATAAAAGATCTAATCGACACCTCCAGAAAGATATCTTCCGGAAATTTCAACATAAAAAAACCGGATGATGATCCAGGGGATGTTAATTACATTTATAACACTCTTTACCATACATCAAAGTCTTTTTCTGATCTTATCAACAGTTTTCAGGATGAAATATATGAAAAAAGCAAAGCGGAAGAGGAATTGAAAAGGACACTTTCTCAACTTTATCTTAGCGAGATGGAATTAAATTATATCGCAGAGAGCACAAAAGATGTCATATGGACTATGGATCCACAATTTAGATTTAAGTATATAAGTCCTGCATCTATTAGACACAGCGGTTTTACTCCAGAGGAAATAAAAAAACAAAGTCTAGAGGAACGTTACACTCCAGAAACTGTTATTTTTCTAAAGGAGCTATGGCATAAGACAAAACTTACAGAAGGAAAAGCTGAATATAAAAACAAAAGATCAGAGTTTAGTTTTGAATTACAACAGTACGCAAAAGATGGAAGAATAATAATAGACGATGTAAGAGCGACTCTAGTTTACGATGAATTAGGCTATATATCAGAGATGTTCGGAATTACAAGAGATATAACAGAAAGAAAGAATTTTGAAGAAGAACTAAAAAAGACAAAGAGCAAACTCGAAGAGACAATACAGGAACTTAAAAATAGTGAGATAAACTTCAGATTTTTAGCCGAAAACACAGCAGATGTCATATGGACTATAAACCCTCAACTACAAGTTGAATATGTCTCGCCTTCTATTAAAGAACTACAAGGTTTAACTCCAGAAGAAGCAATTTCTTATCCTTGGGAAAAGAAACTCACTCCAACAGGTATGAAGACTTTCTTAGGAATAGCTGAAAGATTCTTAAGCACAAACGGCGATCCTGAATATAAGAATAAGACTATCAGCATAACAGATACTATCGAACAAATACACAAAGATGGTCATACTTTCTGGACTGAAATAACTCTTAACGTCATTTATGATGAAAAAGGATACCTTTTAAGAGCTGTTGGAGTTACCAGAAACATAAACGAAAGAAAATTGTATGAAGACAAGATAGAACTTATGAACAAAAAACTTATAGAAACAAATAAAAAATTAAAATCAATTGATAATCTAAAAACCGAATTACTTTCTAATGTCTCTCACGAACTTCGAACCCCCCTTGCTGCAATAAAAGGTTATAGCGATCTTATTCACTCGGAAAAGTCCGGACCAATAACTGATAAACAGCGACATCAACTTGATGTAATCAAAAAGAACATCAATCATCTTACCAATCTTATAGACGGTCTCTTATCTTACTCAAGATTATATTTTGGTAAAAACACATTGGATATATCCGTTTTTCCTATAATTGAACTCATTAACAGCTCAATTGAAACAATAAACGAAAAACATAATCATAAGAATTTTATATTTAATTTCTATCCTCAGCAGGATCATTTTGTAAAAGCAGATTATGTAAGAATAAAACAGGTCATATTAAATCTGCTTGATAATTCGTGTAAGTTTTCTGAGCCAGGGACTGAAATCAATATCGATATTAAATCAGATGATGATAATATCTTTATCTCAATAAAAGATAATGGAATTGGTATCCCGGAAGATGTCAAGGATCATATATTTGAAAGATTCTATCAGGTCGACTCCTCCACAACCAGAAAATATGGTGGAATAGGTCTTGGACTTTCCATAGTAAAGAAAATACTTGATCTTCATGAAAGTCATATTGAACTTGAAAGTTCTAAGGATAAAGGGACATTTTTCTGTTTTTCATTAAAGCTTTCCAAAATACCGGCTGAGGATTCTAATAAAGAGAACATTAAAAGTAATATAAATAAGAATAATATTGGAAATGATCAAAAGTCTGTACTTATTATTGATGATCAGAAAGATATTTTAGACTTTCTTTCTGAGATGTTTGAGCTTGAAGGAATAAAAGCTTATTTTCATAATTCTTCGGAGGGAATACTAAATAAAATAAATATACATAAACCATCAATTCTATTACTTGATATCTCTCTCGGAGGTGAAGACGGGCTTGAGATCTTAAAATATATCAGAAATAACAATATAAACATACCAATAATAATGTTAAGTGCGTTTACAGAAGATAGATACAGACAAAAAGCCAAAGAATACGGAGCAGTTGATTATATTACAAAACCTTTTGATATGGATGATCTTCTAAGTATAATAAAAAATCATTTTTGATTTCTTTTCTGTTTAGTCTGTACTTGACTTTATAATATTACTTTTGCGATAATTAAACAGAAGTTTTAAATAGGAGGAAACATGAAAAAATTTATTTTTATTTTTTTACTTATAATATCTATCAGTAGTTTTGCTTCAGGAAGTCTTTTTCAGGTAACTATGGATGTCAGTGGTTCTCTCGATACTCCAACCGGAGATACCGATGTGGATAGTGGTATTTCACTTACCTCTGAATGGAATATACCTTTTGATCTAGGTGGGTTTGACCTTGGTATTGGAACTGAATATCAGCTTGATAGAGATATTGATACTGGTGGAGAAATAAGATACTGGAATACATATCTTGTATTTAGTAAGGATATGATCAATAATTCCTTCAACAAATTGACACCTGTGTTTAAAATAGGAAGAGGTAACCCTACTTTAAGTGGACTTCCAGGAATCTCTCTAGACAGTGGTATTTTTTACTCAATCGGTCTTAAATACTCAATATCCACTCTTGCTCATGCTGAAATATCATATTCAGTAAACAACAATGAGTTCACAGGAACCTCAACAGATGTCGATTATACAAGGATCAATTTTACATGGGGAACAAGATTCGATTATATGAAAGAATATTATTAAAAAGATAAAAAAAAAAGCTGCCGAAAGGCAGCTTTTTTTTTATTTATTTTGCGATCTTTTCTATACCATTCATATAAGGTCTTAAAACTTCCGGTACTATTATATATCCTTCCTCTGTCTGATTGAGTTCGATAATTGCTGGAAGTAATCTAGAAGTGGCAAGACCTGAACCGTTTAAAGTATGAACAAATCTGAGTTTTCCATCCTTTTCCTTAAATCTTATATTTCCTCTTCTTGCCTGAAAATCGGTACAATTGGAACAAGACGATACCTCTCTGTACTTATTCTGAGTAGGTATCCAAACCTCAAGATCTATTGTCATAGAGGAAGCATTTGAGATATCACCTGTAACTAGCATCTGCCGTCTATAAGGTATGTTTAAGAGTTCAAGGATCTTTTCTGCATGGGATACTATCTCTTCAAGTGCATCGGATGATCTATCAGGATGGACAAACTGAACCAACTCAACTTTATTAAACTGATGTGTTCGTATTAGACCTCTGAGATCTTTACCGTAGGAACCAGCTTCTCTTCTAAAACAAGGAGTATATCCGGTATATTTGATCGGAAGTTCTTCCTGACTGATAATATCATCTCTATGTATGTTAACTAAAGATACTTCTGAAGTCGGTAAAAGGTATAGATCATCCTGAGTCTTAAAAAGATCCTCTTCGAATTTAGGAAGATTTGAAGTTGTAAAAAGTGATTGTGCATTAACTAAATATGGAGTCATAAATTCAGTATAACCATGTTTTGTTGTCTGAACATCCAGCATAAAATTTAGAAGTGCTCTCTCTAATCTTGCACCTTCTCCTCTATAAAGAGCAAACCTTGCTCCAGACATCTTTGCAGCTCTTTCAAAATCAAGCATCTTTAATCCATCTGCAATATCAACATGATCTTTTATCTCAAAATCAAATTCAGGAATATCTCCCCAAATCTTTATTGTCTTTGCATCCTCTTCATCGAAACTTATAGGTACATCTTCGCTTGGAATATTAGGGATTACAGCCAAAATTTCATTAATAGAATTTTCTACTTCTTTTTGACTCATCTCAAGATCTTTTATATTAGAGCTAAGTTCTCTTACAGAATCTATCACAGCTTTTTTATCTTCTGCCTTTGCTATTTCCTTGTTTTTCTTATTTCTTACAGATTTAAGTTCATCAAGTTCAGCCTGATTCTCTTTCCTCTTTTTATCTAGTTCTAAAAGCTCTCCCCATGAAATTTTATCATCTCTTGTCTTTAGTTTCTTCTCTACCTCTTCAGGATTTTCTCTGATCATCTTAATATCAAGCATCTTACTCCTCCATCATACATTAAACCTTATATTTAAAATGTCACCATCTTGTACAATATATTCCTTGCCCTCAAGTTTTACAAGATTTTCATTTTTTGCTTTACTCATATCCTTAATAGGAATAAACTCTTCATAGTTTATCTTTTCAGCTCTGATAAAACCTTTTTCAAGATCTGAATGAATCTTTCCAGCAGCTTTCTTTGCATTAGTATTTATCTTTATAGTCCATGCTCTTACCTCATCTTTTCCAACGGTAAAAAATGATATAAGTCCAGCATTCTGATATATTTCCCTCATTATCTTATAAAGTGCAGGTATCTTTATACCAAGCTCTTCATAGAACATCTCTCTTTCATCAGGTTCGAGTTCGAGTATCTCTTTTTCAGTCTTAATACAAAACGAGATGTGTTTATAATCCTTGGTTATATTATCTTCAGAAGTATTCACAACATACATAACGTTCTTCATCGTAAAAAAGCCATATATGGATTCAATCTCTCTTTCCTTTTCACTTAGTTCACCCTCTGAGAGAAACTTTCCATCTTCTAATATCTCTTTAAAATGATTCATTGTCTCAAACTCTGTGTTAAGTTCCTGATTCTTCTGTTTTTTTAATGATTTTTCAAGACTTTCAAGTCTCTTTTCAACAAAAGTAAGATCCTGTAGTATCAATTCATCTTTTATAAGACTAATATCCCTTTCAATGTTATTTTCTTTTAACGGATTTGGATAAAAGTCACTTTCAAAATCCCTTACAACAGCAAGAAGCATATCCATCTTTCTGACATCTTCAAAAAATTTTCTGTTATTTGTATTATTAGGATCTAGTCCTGGAATATCAATAAGTTCTATTGAAGCGAAAGTAGTCTTTTTAGGTGAATAGACTTCTGAAAGATTCTCAATTCTGGTATCAGGGACTTTGGCTACTCCATGATTGACTTCATTTTTCTCAAAATTCACTTCATCACCGGTAAGTAAAGAGAATAACGAGGTCTTTCCCGAATACTTCAACCCTATAATACCTATCTTCATATATTAGCTCCTTTTTATTTTCCTTATTTTTTGTTTTGAGATTTTTTCTTTTTTCAATTATTAATTTTGTTTGATTTCTTTATGGCATTAGATCTTCGGCTGATTTTGCTCTTCCTGTTATATTTATATTATCAAGATACGCATCAAACAGATTATCGTATCCAGCACCTCCACCAATATACAATCTGTTATCAAATTTAGGGTAAGTACCATCATACAACATTGGATAAAATGTGACTGTAGGAGTGGTGTCAACCGGATTATATTCTGCACCATTAATATAAAACATTACCTGGCTTTCAGTATTAGAATTTGAATATACTATAGCAAAATGATTCCATTTATCCTCTATATTATTTGGGAGTGTAGGAAAACCTAATAACGAAAAAATATTTAAAGTGAATAATTTACTTGTAGTAGCAGTAGGATTAGCTGTCTCTGAAGCATTATATGCCATAAGTTCCAACACAAGATCATTTCCACTTATATAAACCGAAACTTCTCTAGGATCTGAAGTTCCTGCAGGATAGGTGTTGTTCTTAGCATCTATTCCCTTCATACTGACAATAAGTTGGTCTCCTCCATATGATGCAGGGATATCATGCAGACTTAACCAGAATTCAATTGTTATATTTCTAAAGGCAGGAATCGATACCGGGTACTCAACTCCTCCACCTGGATTACCAAAATCTAGCCCATTCCCAAACCCAAGCATACCTTTACCAATAGTTACATTTGCACTATTGACATCCGGTTCTGCTGATTCAGGATAATCTGCTTTATAGGAGTTTGTTCCTCTATCAAAATTTGCAAGAAATATTGTTTCCATATCTTTCTGAGCTTTATATGGAGGTGTAAATTTGACCCTTAACTGTGACTCAAACCCTGATCTTGTCTTTGTCTTTGTTGATACTGAAAAACCTCTAATATTTTTTTCAATTGAGAAAGAATAACCGAAATTATTTCTAAGGTCTCGAGCATAATCAGGTTTTTCAGGAAATTTAACCAATCCTGCATTTAATACCTGTTCGACCTGACTTGGCCAATTACCATATATATGTCTATATTCAACTATACCTTTTTTAAGAACATTAAGATCGTTCTGAGCTCTTTTTAATTGAACATTTTCAACGACGTTCTTATAATATCCAAACATAGCCACGGCAAGTACTGCAAGAACTGCTATCACCATCATTGTTTCAACTAAAGTGAAAGCTTTAGTTTCTGAGTTTGATCTCATATTCTACCCCTTTTGTAAGAGTGAAAAAATTCCCGTATTTAGAGGAAATATAACCAAATTCGTATGGCACTCCACCAACAGTCGATATTTTATCCAATCTAAACTTAAATCTTATATCTTCCAGACAATTAAATTCAAAGAAAACATATCTTCTCCATTGTGCATTAACAACATTAGTAAGAGTATTTGATGAATAAGTAAGCATGTAGCTGCCATCTGGTGTCCTTGATTGGTCATAAAAATCTAAATACATATTAAAATCATTTAATGCGTCAGTCTTTATGACCCCGCTAAGATTTGAATTATACTGAATTATTAAATAAATCACAGAAGAACCTTTTATTGAAACAAAGTATATATTGACTCTATCATCCTTCATGGTATTTGCCATTATTGTACCAAGAGATACTGGCGCAAGTGGAGGAACAAGATCGATATAAACAGGTTTCATTGTATAAGTGTCACTCTCCGAACTTATAGTAAAATAGTATTCTCTGTAATAAACAGGCGGTATATAACCCACTTCGTTTGTATCCTTATCCGGCCTGTTTGCATAAAAGAAATATTTATCCATCTTATAAGGATATCCCCACGGATTCATTGCTCCTCTGGGGTCTTTTATATCAATAAATTCCTTGAAATTTACAGGCCATCTTCCTTCTTTTTCATAAAAAAGCTCAGCAGCTTTTTTAAAACTTCTCATATCACTAGTGACTTTTTTTACTTTAAAAGTATCCACATATGATAACAGGTTTGGAACTATAGCTACTGCCATTATACTTAGTATTGCAACAACTATCATAAGCTCAAGTAATGAGAAGCCTTTCTTAATTTTATTAGTGATCATCTAAGTCCGATTCCCTTTTCATTTAGATTTTTCAGTATACTGTCGATTGTCTTATTGATCTGCTTATCGTCAAGAGTCTTATCAGGATGCGAGAACAAAAGTCTGTAAGTAAGACTGTATTTACCTTCAGGAATATTTTCTCCTATATACTCATCATAAAGATGTACATCTGATATCTCTTTTATATTAAGAGCTTTTATCGTATCTATTATAACAGCACTCTCAACCCCTTCAGGAACAAGAAGCGATAGGTCAAATTTCACATCAGGAAATCTAGATACAGTACCGACAACAATGTTTTTCTTTGCAGGGAAAGCTTCAGGATATATCTCTGCATAATAGACATCAGAATAATACTTAGATCCAAGAGATGGATGTATTTTACCTATAACGCCGATATTTTTTCCGGAGCATCTTATTTTTGCAGCAATACCAGGGTGTAAATATTCAGGAAGATCCTCAGAAACAAATTCAAGTTCATAACCCGAAAGAAGTCTTTCAATTATCCCTTTTAGATAAAGATATGAATAAGGTATCTTATCACCAGGATCTAAAAAAGCAGAACCTGATACAGCAATAGCTATTACTTTCTTTTCCTTATACTCATTTTCGTTTTTTAAATAGGTCCTTCCATTCTCAAAATAAGCATGGTCTTCAACCCCACGTTTAGCGTTATATTCAATGGTATTCAACATGTTTTTATACATGTTCTGCCTTAAATACCTCATATCCTCATTTAAAGGATTGATACTTTCTATGACGTTATCATCCTGTTTTTCAGAGGTAAGACTTAAGTTCTTTATTTCATAAAAACCCATTGCTACCATCTTATCAGTAAGAACAAACATATTCTCCATCTGATTATAATATGGAAGCATCTCCATTATCATACTTTTTTTGGAGATCTTATCATAACCGTAGAATTTTGCTATCTCTTCAATTATATCTACTGGTATATTCAGGTCTTTTCTACAACTCTCTACCTCATATCTGTTTTGGGAAACTTCTTTTATTGGCAAACGTGAAATAATGCTTTCCAACTCCTGTTTTTCAACTTTAACACCCAGATAGGAGTTGACTTTTTCAATATCAAAATCTACATATACACCTTGATGCTCTTTTGAATAACTATCGATTATCTCATAAAACTCAGCTTCAGGAATATATTTGTTTATAAGATAACTAGCCATTTTCATAGCATACATCGCCATATTTATATCAGCATCTTTTTCGAATCTCTGGGACGAATCCGTCTTTAATGATATTTTTCTTGATGTACTTTGTATTCTTTTATGATCAAACATAGCTGATTCAAGAAATATCTCTTTATTGTCATCTTTGATCTCAGATTCCTGTCCACCAATAATCCCCGCTATTGCAACCGTTTCCTTTTCGTTTGCGATCACTATATCATCTTTCGATAAACTGTATTCTTTTTCGTTTAATGCTTTGAATTTCTCTCCCTCTGACTTTCTTATAACCACCTTTTTTAATGGAAAGTACCTTGCATCAAAAGCATGCATAGGATGTCCTGTCTCAAGCATCACATAGTTTGTAACATCAACAAGAAAATCTATCGGTCTCATTCCGCATGCAACGAGACGATTTTTTATATATTCAGGAGAATCTGTCTTTGATACATTTTTTACATATCTTCCGATATATCTTGGACAATCTTCACTATTTTCGATCTTTATTTCAAACTCTTTTGATGGTTTCGAGTTTAGATACGGGATTTCTTTTACCTTTAATTTTGTATTAAAATAAACCGAAAGATCACGAGCAATTCCTATAACACCCATGTGATCTGGTCTGTTAGCAAAGGTCTCTAATGAATACATATAATCATCAAGACCATAATAATCTCTGAAATGTTCTCCAACTGGCGCACATGCTGGAAGTATCATTATTCCATCAGACTTATCCGCTAGACCAAGCTCCTGAAGCGAGCAAAGCATACCAAAGGATTCTTCGCCTCTAAGCTTCGCCTTCTTTATTTTTATACCATTGGGAAGATTAGCTCCAACTTTTGCAAGTACTACTGAATCTCCTTCTTTCATATTCTTTGCACCACATACGATCTGATTTGTGTTTTCGGAATCATTCACCATACAAAGTGAGAGTTTGTCAGCATCAGGATGTTTTCTTATACTTTCTATTTTACCTACAACAACCTCTTCTAAGGATTTTCCCATATATTGAAAATCATCCACCTCAAGACCTATCTTAGGAAAGATATCCTTAAGCTCCAACGGAGAAACAGGTATATCTATAAATTCTTTCAACCAGTTATATGTCAATTTCATATTATATCTTTCTCCTTATTCAAAATTTCTCAAAAATCTTTTATCGTTTTCATAAAAGTATCTTATATCATTGACCTGATACTTTATCATAGCTATTCTTTCTATACCTATTCCAAAAGCATAACCTTTGAACTTCCCGGAATCTATTTCACATTTTTCAAAGACCTGCGGATGAACCATTCCACAACCAAGGACTTCTATATTGCCAGCTCCTTTGCACACTGAACAGTTATCAGAATCTTTTCATCCACATTCAAAACAAGATATGTATACTTCTGCAGAAGGTTCTGTAAAAGGGAAAAATGAAGGTTGGAAACTAACACTTATGTGTTCTCCAAAATAATCTTTAAGTACATTTATAAGAAGTGATCTAAGATCAGCAAAAGATACATCCTCTGACACGTATAAACCTTCGATCTGATGAAATACAGGAGAATGGGTCGCATCGAAATCATCTTTTCTATAGACTCTTCCAGGAGCTATGATCTTGATAGGAGGTTTTTGCGAAAGCATTGTCCTTACCTGAACTGATGAGGTATGAGTCCTTAGACAATGTTCATCTTTAGTATAGAAAGTGTCCGCTTCATCTCTAGCCGGATGATTCTTTGGAATATTGAGTCTATCAAAACAATACTCGTTCATCTCAACTTCAGGTCCTTCTGCTATAGAGAAACCGTAGGTCTTGAAGATCTCTGAAAGGTCTCTCAAGACTTTTGTTAGTGGATGTACCGCTCCTTTTCTAACGAACTTACCAGGAAAAGTTACATCGATCTTCTCATTTTTAATCTTTCTATTAAGTTCCTCTTCTTCTAAAAAGGATTTTTTTTCTTCAAATCTTTTTTCAAGTAATTCTTTTAGGTAATTTACCTGCATACCGAAATTTTTCTTTTCCTCATTCGGCACATTAACTATCTCTCTTCTAAGTATATTGACCTTTCCATTTTTACCAAAAAGTGAGACTCTAATTTCTTCAAGTTCTGATATATCGGTTATATTACTTATGGATTCATCAGATTCTTTCATCTCATTTAAAAGTTTTTCATTCTTTATCTCCATTTACTGGCCTCCATCCTTTTTGTCTAATCACTTCATAAGATATAATACCTGCAGATACACCAATATTCAATGAATCTATCTTACCAAGAATAGGTATTTTGACCTGCAGATCAGAAAACTCACAAATATCCTCAGGAATGCCATTAGCTTCATTCCCCATTATTATAGCTATCTTATCCATACTTGAATAATCAGGAGAATCATGTACCTGAGATCTATCACTAAGAGTAGTACTTATTATTTTAAAACCGTTATCTTTCATCTTTTTAAGGTATTCTCTTATATCATCCGTTTTATATATTGGCATTCTGAAAATAGCACCCATAGTAGATCTGACAGTTTTAGGGTTATAATGATCTACACTATCTTCGGATACTATTATACCGTCCATAGCAAGAGCATCGGATATTCTGACTACTGTTCCCATATTACCAGGATCCTGAATACCGACTAATACAAAGACAAATGACTTCTTAGCTTCCATTATGTTTTTTTCTTCCCATTTTAGTCTTGAAGGTACAGCAAGTATTCCCTGAGGTGTCTTTGTCTCGGAAAGTTTATTGAAGATAGCTTCACTGACAAGTAGAAGTCTTTCACCTCTTTGCTGCAGGTCCTCTATAAGTTCTTTTCCACCACTTACTCTATAGAGATCTAGAGAATAAACAAAATATGGTATCTCTATGTCAGTCTTTAAAGCTTCTTTAATAGAATTGATACCTTCAATAAGAAACTTACACTTTTCTTCTCTAGTTCTCTTTTTCTTTAAAGATCTTATAAACCTTATAAGATTGTTTCTGGGGTTTGTTATAGGTCTTATTTTTTCCATTTTTCAATCTTTTCTTTATATTCTTCTGATAATTTCATTGATTCCTCTTTGTTTTTTCCTTCAGCATATATATTAAAATATGGTTTATCAGTATCAGGAATAAGTAGCACCCAACTTTTTCCTTTTCTGATCTTAACTCCATCTATAAGCTCAAGTTCTTCTCCGCTACAATTAGCCATTATATTTCTCATCACTGTGCCTTTTTCTTCCCACGCACAAGGGACTCTCTGAAACACTCTATTATCAGCTGGAAGCTCTTTTCTTATTTTACTAAAGGAATATTCTTTGTTTGAAATAAGATTTAGTATTATTGATATACTCGCCATTCCATCAAACCATGTCTGGAACTCAGGGAATATAAATCCACCTTCTCCATCAGCTACCAGTTTTACACCTTCCATCTCGGCTACCTGCATCATATTTCTATTATTAAGCTTGGTATAGACGAGATCACATTTATGTTTATCAACTATCTTTCTGATCCTTTCAGAGCTTGATACAGGTACACCAATTGTACAACCAGGTCTTGTCTGACATATTATCTCAACAAGTATTGCCTGAGCATCCTCTTTTGAGATTATCGTACCAGTCTCATCAACAAGAAAGACTTTTTCAGCGCCTGAATCCATCATTATGCCAAAATCAGCTTTTAGACTTCCAGTTATCTCAGCAAGCTGATTATATTCGTTAATAAAATCCTTTGTATTTTTTGTTAGTTTCTTAGAATCTTCAAAAGCATTCAAAGCTATGACCTCACAGCCATATTCTGAAAGTATCTTAGGAAAGATATTTGAAGCACTTCCGTAAGAATAATCCAATACGATCTTAAGACCAGCCTTGGCTATCGCTTTTGAATCAACAAAGTTCACAAGTCCATCTTTATAATACTCAAGAACTCTATGAGGAAAAGTAAGTTCTCCTACCTCGTTTACCTCTGATCTCGAGAAATCCTCTCTAAAGAAGTTTCTTTCAATAGCTTTCTGTTTAGATACAGTAAAATCCATTCCTTCGTCATCTATAAATTTAACATCAAGAAAGTTAGGATCATAAGGAGACATATGAGTATGTACACCACCCATAATATTTCGAGCATTTATCTGATATCTAAGCACTGGAGCTGGAAGGTTTCTAAGATCCTGTACATTTACACCGACAGAAAGAAGTCCTGAGATAAAAGCTCTGTTTATCAACCTGGATACACCGTGTCCGTCTCTTGCGGTAGCCACCATTGAGCCTTTACCAAGAGCTGCTCCCATCGCTGCTCCTACTTTGGTTGCAAATTCAGGAGTTATCTCAAAATTTGCAAGTCCAACAATACCATGAGCTGAGAATAACTCTCTATTCCATTTATCTCCCCAAACAAGTGAAGCACCAAGGACTGATCCATCTTCAAGCGTTTTTCCCGGCCACATCTTGACACCATGTTTTACTGTAGCACCAGCTCCTACTTTACAATCATCACCGATCACTGCCTCTTCACCAATATAAGCTTCAGCTTTTATCTTTACATTTCTGCACACCACGTTTTTCTCAAGATATGCTTCGCTGCCTATAAAACAGTTTTCCCATACAACAGAATGATCGATCTGAGCACCATCTTCAATGACACAATTATCTCCAATAGTCGAGTTATAAATATATACATTTTTACCTATCTTACAGTTTTTTCCTATTAGTACACCACCCTCAAATCTGCAATCTTCACCTGTAGTAGTGCCTTCGCCAAGCCATAGGTCTCTTCCTACTACATCTTTTCTATTTCCTGGTATCTTAGCTTGGACAACACCTTTTATAACATCCATATTTGCCACTCTATAAGCTTTTATATCACCAATATCAAGCCAGTATCCTTTTGCTACATGACCATGGATGTCCTGACCTTCTTTCATAAGTGTAGGGAATAGATCTTTTGAAAAATCAAAATCAGTTCTTTCAGGAATAAAATCAAGAACCTCTGGTTCAAATATATACATACCAGTGTTTATAGTATCACTGAAGACCTGACCCCATGAGGGTTTTTCCAAAAATCTTGTTATCTTTCCTTCCTCGTCGGTGATCACGATACCAAAAGCAAGTGGATTTTCTACTCTTGTAAGTATTATAGTAGATTTAGCTTTTTTATCCTCATGCCATTTAATAGCTTTTTCAAGATCTATATCAGTAAGGACGTCTCCGCTTAGTACCATAAACCTTTCGTTAAGAAATTTTTTTGCCATTCTTACAGAACCAGCAGTCCCATAATTATCTTTGGTTGTAAGATATTCCATCTTTATTCCAAATTTTGAACCATCTCCAAAATAGTTGATTATCACATCAGGCTGAAAATAAAGTACTGAGACGATCTCAGTAATACCAATGTCTTTCAGACTGTTTATTATATGCTCCATCATAGGAATATTTACAACCGGCCCCATAGGTTTAGGCACCCTATTTGTAACAGGTCTTAATCTTGTTCCAAATCCCCCAGCCATAATAACTGCTTTCATAAAGACTCCCCCTGATTTATTTTTTTTAAAATTATAACATAAAATCATTTAAAATTCGATATTTAAAGGTTGTTAGTCATTGAAAAAAATAATAAATCAATATCTTTAAGCAGTGTTAAAAAGGGGTCATGTTAAAAAGGGGTCAGACCTTGTTATTTGTGATTTTCAAAAATCGGCATAAAATATTGAGTTTGAACTTTTCTTGATAAAACTTCTCTTTAGGTGTTATTAAAACTTTTCGTCTTTAAGTTTTTAAAAAAGTTTTAAAGATTTTATAAATGTGTAATAATTTTTATTTTTTTAATATTATTTTTATATAAATTCAAACCTTCTATAATCGAACAAATATGTTATTATATCGTTTATTTCTTTCATATTACACAACTAATATGTGAGATGACAAGGTCTGACCCCTATGATATAATCTGATTATGAGGATATCGGCTGCTAAATATCAATTGTTTTTCTTTTTAGGAATATTATTTTTAAACTCTATGGAACTTCTTGCATACAGAGACATTTTTTTCGATCTTAAATTCTTCCTTTCTGCTACTACTTGGTATATGATCAATTATTTTCTTGTATATTTTCTCTCTGGAAGGCGTTTAGGTTATTATAAATATACAAAATACTCTTTTTATTTTCTTATTTTTCCTTTATTTGTGAGAATCGGACTTTTTTTTACAGAGAATAAAAGACTTACTTTTATGGTCAACGAAAAGTTATCTTCATTCTTTGTTCATCTTTTTTCTTTTACTCTAACTTCAGATTTAAACACTCTACTAAAGTTGGAGACAATATTTATAATTATTATAGGTTTTATCTTTTTAAGATTTAAATTAAAAAGACCTTTATCAGATAGTATACTTATTCCACTTTCGGTTTACTTCAGTGCATATCTTACCGGCTGGTTTCCACTATTTTTCGATCTATTAAGACCTTATAATCCAATATTTATACTGACAGCATCTTTTCCTTTGTGTTTTTTCTTTTTCTTAAGTAAACGTAAGAAAAAATACTTTTTAATCATGTCACTTTTAACCGTATTGTTATTGTTAATATTAGATCTTTCAGAACTTTATTCCTTTAATCTTATATTCACACTACCAATTTTCCTTAATCTAATAAATATGATGTTTATTTCAGAATTTTTATTGTTAACATTTAATAAAAATAAACTATTCAAGCGGTTTAACGTGGTCTTTCTTTTGATGATAACAAACTTATCAATAGATCTAATCATGCTAAGAAAAAGATTTCTGTTATTTTTATTTTTTTATTTATTGATGAGATCGTTCTTAAATAAAAGAACGAAAGGTAATTACATTGACAACGCTTGAAGTACCAGTTCCATTTATCAAAATATTAAAACCAACAACTACAATACTTTGGTCAATAGTCTATATACTTATAATAAGAAGAGGATTTAAGGATAAGACTTACGGAATGCCCATTTTAGCATGTATTATGAATCTTTCAATGGAATTTAAGTCTCTTTTTATTTTTTCATATGGAACTTTTTTTTATTTAGGAAACATTGCATGGTTTTTTCTGGATCTTATAATCTTTTATCAAATAATAATCTTTTTCCCAAAAAAGAATAAACTGCTTTTTTATCTATATTTATCATTTGGTTTGATCTTCTGGTTTTTTATAATCGAAATATCCTTGAAAATCAACAATTGGATTGTTTATTCATCCTTTTTCCAGAATTTTTTAATGTCACTTCTTTTTATTGATTTTTTAAAAAAGGATGACTTTCCAAAAGGTCAAAGCATTTATATAGGTATATTTAAATTCTTAGGGACTTTTTCTGCTATTGTTTATTTATTTGCAATAAATCTTTTTCCTACATTTGATCTAATAACTAAATACATTATTTTTTGTATACCCATATGTGATATAATATATGTATATTTTTTTTATAAAAAAAGAAACAAGGTGAATTTTGACCAATATTTTAACCCTGGTACTTAAAACCATACCTACAATCTCATGGACTATTGCATATATCCTTATAATAATAAAAGGGTTTAAAGATAAGACCTATGGAATGCCCATTTTAGCATGTCTTATGAATCTTTCAATGGAGTTTCATACTTTTTTCAACTTTTCATACGATAGTTTTTATTATTTAGGTAATATTATCTGGTTTTTACTTGATCTTATAATACTGTATCAAATAATAAGATTTTATCCTGTCAAAAATAAAGTGCAGTTTTATAGTTTAGGTATAATCGGGTTTATAATTTGGTCTGTAGTAATACAGATCTCACTCATTATACAGAGCTGGATAATTTTTTCAGCTTTTTTTCAAAATCTTATAATGTCACTTCTGTTTATTGATTTTTTAAAAAGGGATGACTTTCCAAAAGGTCAAAGTCTTTACATAGCTTTGTTTAGAATTATTGGAACTACTTCAGCTGTCTTTGTAATCTTAACAAAGGATATCTTTCAAATCCTCGATCTAACAACAAAAATCCTTCTTCTTTGTATTCCAATATGTGATATAATATATATGTATCTTTTCACAATAAAAAAACGAAAATATAAGGTGTGTTTTGAAAAAAAGATTAATATTTAATCCGGAAATATTCACAGAAAAAACATTACAAAACATTTCATTTATTTTAATTTTTTTACTATCTATTTTTTTAGTGAAATCTGATAATTTAAACTTAGATATCACTAACTTTTTCAAGGAGATAAGTTTTTTTTATCTCTCATTTTTTTGCTTTATTCTAACCTCAAGATATGTCACTAGTGAAAAGAAAAAGAAACTCTTACCTTTTCTATTTCTGAACAGTTTTATTTTTCTTAATCTAAAATTATTCCTTGAAAATAAAACTACAATATTTTTCTATTTCATTTTGATCTATATAAATCTTATCTTTTTATTTTTATTAAAGATGACTAAGTTTCTCTCAATTATCAGATCTATTATCATCTTATTACATATTAACCTACAAAGCTATGGACTGTTTTTAGTAAAAGATTATATTTTGCACAATAACGATATTTTTAAATATCTTACCATGACCTTATTTGTTATTAGTGTTTATCTTTTTGATAATGATAAAAAAAGAGATCTTTTAAAGAATTTTTTCAAGCTTTTTCTAGTAACTCTTGCTTTTAATCTTATAAAAGAAAAATCTTTCATCATCCCGGGCAATCATTTTCTGATATTAATATTACTAACAATAAGATCCTATTTTGCTAAGGGATACAAAAAGATGAATAAACAAAATATTATAATTCTTTATTTAGGGACAACGTTCTTATACATTCTTTTTGGTAGTTATATCTTTTTTGGATTGACTTTGATATGTCTTACAATAGATACTTCTTTAAGATTTATAATTAAAAGACATTTCTTGACATATATCAATTGGTCTAAATATTTGTTGTTGATGATCTATTTTATATTATACTATAATACTCAGGGGATATCGTGAGCGTTTCAAGAAGACAGATACTTTTTTTTATTTTTATAGTCTTTTTAACTTTTTTTGAAAGCTATATATCCATGGGTGATCTAATACCATTTCATTTCCTGTTCCACAGTATATTATGGTATATATTCACATTTTTCATTTGTTATTTCATACTAAGAGATCTTATAAGATACAAAGATTACACTCTCGGTGCATGCCTTATGCTAATACCAGCATTTGCACTTAGAATATCTCTTTTATTCCATGAAAATAAAGAACTAGTATATATACATAATGATAATATTATTGGGTTTATAAAAAACTTTTTTTCCTTCACACTCCACAGTAACATTCATCCTTTTATGAAGATCGAGATCATATCAATCATAATATTTTCATTTATTTTCTCCAGATGGTTTCTAAAAAAGAAATTGCTTGAGAGTTTAAAGATAACGTTTCTGATATATTTTGGTTGTTTTATAGCCGGCTCTCTTCTAAATGCTTATCAACTATCAGTTTTCGATAGCATACACACTCTTATCGCACTTAACAGTATTCTTATTATTCTTCTACTTAAAGAAAAGATAAGAAAGATTGCATTTTCTTATTTTTTTATTATATTTTTTATCAGTAATATATATTATTTCATGTTTTTTAACTTAAAATTCATACAGGTATTATTAAACGCTTTAATATCAAGTGGGTTCTGGATGCTCTTCTTTTTACTTAGAGTAATGGCATTGGATCTATTTTTAAAAAGAACCAATAATTCTTCATTTATTAGATTTAATATTCTAATAAATTATACGATCCTTTTATCCTTATCATCTATATTTTTCTTACATAGATCTTATACAGTTATTATTGTCTTATTATTCATGATAGATAATATTATAGTAAATAGACCAACGAAAGAGATTCGTTTTCATATGTATTTTATTTTCTATCCTATAATATTATTGTTACTATCCTATTTATTTAATAATCAATAGTATTAGATGAATCAGCCTCTATAAAATCTGTATCAAGAAGCACATTGCTTGTAGCCTTATCAATGACTTGCACTCTTATATATACTTCCCTTTTAGATGCATAAGTGCCATAGGTACCACAATTATATACATCACCAGAACCAAACGTTGCCCCATCAAGCGAAGTTGAATCACTACCGCTTTCTATCCATTTAGAATCCCAACCACCGCTCCAATAACCAATGGTCATATCGACCTGATATTCAACCTGATCATCTCTACTTGAAATTTGAATACTCGGCTTATATTTATAACCATCCCAATCATTTCCTGATCTATTCCTATATATAGATTATACAAGTGCTCTTCTTTTTCTAACCGTTACAGTATTTGAAAACAATGAGGTATCATCAGCTCCTCTTAACACTCTTGCCTTAAAATAATAATAACCATAATTTAAACCACTAAATGGATATGTTAGATTTCCATCCCTCGGTCTTGTCCTACTTAAAGTAAACGCTGAATCTCCAGGTCTTTTCCACCAGATCTCAACATTATCCCATTGAAGTGGAGTTCCCTCAAGAGCAGAACCAGAATAATTTATATCTAAAGTTATTTCAAGTGGATTATCAATACCTGGTATAAGTTCGGTATCAGTTGTTGTTAAAACAGGTGGTGGTGGTATTCTGACGCTATGTGATACGATTGAAGAAGCAGCTCCATTATAGAGAAGCTGTGAATAAAAAGTTATATTACCAGGTACTTTAAAGTATGAATTAAGTGAAGTTGTATCTTTTTCGTTAATTGGTGCTGGAGTCAAAGCTATATTCATAGGGGTAGTATATCCCTGAGGTGTTCCAAGTAATACATAAGATATAGGGTTCGGTGGTGTAAAATTAATCGGCGGCAGTAGTCTTATAAGATAGTTACCATCCCAATCCTCATAAAAATCATTTGAACCATCTGAGTTTACATCAACATTATAAGAAGGACTATCAAATAGAGGAACAGGAGGCCTGATCTGAAATGATCCGGATACTTCCGGTCCCATCTCATATCCAAGAAATCTTATTGCATCTGAAGTTGGTTTTTTTGATCCAAACCTGACTTTGAAATTATTATTCCCAATATTATCATAGGCAGCTGTTCCCATAATAGGTTCAAGGACAACCGGATCAAATTGATCTGTAGTTGAATTTATGTCATAGTTCTTTTCATGGATTAAAGTTCCAGAATCATCTTCTACCTCTAATCTCATAACACTTGCTCTTGCTCCGTTATCTTTAGGATTAGAATTTAGTATTTGTGTTAAACCACCACCAGCAGCTATTCCAGGCCATTCCCCGTCACTAATTGCAGCTAAAGATTTTCCAGCATATCTTATTCTAAAATCAATCTCTTTTCTACCTGTTGAATTTTCTGCAACAAAAGTAAACATAAGTTCACCAGAGATATTAGGATTAACAGCTATATTAAAGTATTTTCCAAGGTTGTAACTATTTGTAAAACCAAGGTTTACAACTGGAGGATCTCCAGAAACCTTTGTCGGGCAAGTAGATTCGATCATATAATTATCAACATTTTTATCTCTCGTCCACTCAAGCATAGGTGTATAATGAGAGTTTTCATTATTTGTAGGATTTCCATCAAGATCCATAAATATAGGTAGTGTAGGATCAGAAGAATTGTAGGTTCCACCATAATAATCCCTTATGTTAAATCTTCCTTTTGAATCATAATCCTTATAGGTAAGATCAAAATCACTTGGAATAGGTGGATCAACAAACAGAACATATTTAATACATTTATTAAGCACATCGTTCATCGTAAGAGTATATGATCCCTCATGATAATAAGCTCTTGATTTTTTCATAAAAGCTTTCTGATTTATAAACACATTTCTCTTTTTATCCGTACCAACTGCATGCTCATATGCTATTAAAAGTCTTCTGCTAGGAGAATAAATTGGAGTTGTTGCTCCCGTCTTTACGTTATGTATTACCTCAGGAAGCGTCATATTGTCGTGAATATCTACTATATTCCCAAAAGTCTCGGTTTGAAATACAGTTTTAAATGGAAGCCCTCCAGAAACATTACTCTTATTAACATACATAGCATTTGAAGGGGATGGATAACCCTCGCTTGGCATAGCTCTAACTAAGTGAAGTCCACTATAAGTACTACCTGTTCTCATCTCAGAACAAAACCAATTTTTAAGTATACCACCGTTTTCTATAAAAGGTGCATCACTTGTTAGTATTGACCATTTTTTGTTAGATACCAACAGATTGTAAAAAATCGATTCATTTGTTGTATAGTTAGCGTTTACAAGAAGCACATCAATATTTTCAAGAACTGATTTATAATCTTTTGGATCATAAGGATTGATATCGATGCAACCCGGATCCTCTATTGAATTATTGTTCAAACCTTGTTTAATCATGTCTGTAACATTATCATAATCGGTTTTTGATATAGGCAAATTTATTGGATCTGCTACTCTTAGTATCACAGCGTTTTGTAAATCCTTTATTTCAGCATCCTGCTTAAGATGTTTTAAAGGAGCAAATAGCTGTTCATATGGAGTAGCTATTGCAGCAGTAGGCAAAGGAGCAGTCCAGTTATCATCTCCGAAAGCTACAATATTTTTCATACCCGGACGCCAAAGAACGGAACGGTCGGAAACTAAAACGGCTATCGTCTTACCTGTATTACCATTTTTTACCAATATGAATCTTTCCGGTCCATATTCTGTATATTCCTCTATATCACCTGACTTAAAGCCAGCCCTTGATCTGTATATATATAAACCAGCTGTAACATTATTAAGATTAGTCAAAGCGACGTGATTATTATTGGATATATTCTCTTCCCATACTCCGACTTCACTTGAATCAAAACCAATCGTATATTTAGCATATTCGAGTCTATAAGTGTTTGCTCCTGGAATAAGGTCCATCTCAATAAATTTAGAGCCTGATATGAGTTCGTTTTCAGTATAATAATCCGGTCCAATTACTCTTGGTGGTTTTTCTACGTGAAAGACATCAGTAGCATCAAAAGCAACACCAGAATCTGAGTCACCTATAATAGCAGGATTTTGAGAGTTTTCTGTATGCTCAAAAGGAGCATTATTATATGCATAAATTCTAACAACATAGCTACCATAATCTAATTTTTGGGTAGTTGTATAACTTGTTACCGTTCCTGGTAGAGTCAAGTATAAGGCTTGTACCCAACCACCAGCGGTCAATTTTTTCATTATGACAAGAGTATAATAAAAGATAGGATGGTAGGCATCAACATTATGTTCCCATTCTAAAGTAACAAACCCGTCAAAATCATGACCATTAACAGGACAATCTATACTTGTAAATTAAAAATCAAGTGGTGGCTCAGGGGGATCTGGCATAGGCATTGGAACAGGAAACTCAGAAATCCCGTTTATAAGACCAAATACTGGGATACTTACTTTTATAAGATCATTCCAGTCAGCGTTTATATAATTATAATCTGTAGTGGAATTACTATATCCGTTTATCGTAAATGTCCCATTATACTCATCAGTACCAGCAGGTCTAGTTAAAATAAAATATCCCTTTTGCTTAGGAGAAGAAAGAAAATTCACCTGTGCAGAAGCAGGAGTCATATAATGTCTGACTAAAAAAGCCCCTATAGAGTTGTCCAGGGATGGTCCGGAAAAAAAAGAATTAAAGACACCAAAATCAAATTGAGTCGCTCCCGGATCTGTAATAAGTGTAAACTGAACATCCTTATCCTTTTGTATATAATTTGGATCCTGATAAACATCCATTCCGTATATCTCTGAAGTGTCATAAGTTTTCACCTGAAAATCAGCTGAAGTTGAAATATCAACTGGATCAGGTAGAGAAAGTGGATTAATTGAAACTGAAAAAGGAGGATTCTCGATATAATTACATATAACAGAAGTATTTATTGTGTTAACACTTCCATCAAAACCCTTAAAGTTATTATTTGTAATTACAATAAGATCTGAAGACCCATTTAGATTAAAAGCATATTCTGAGTTTGAATGATTAAAATAAAATGCCAGCTCATTTAAATTATTTCCATCTATTATATAAAAATCTGAACCGTTTTCCGGTTTATAAAAAAGATTATTTTTAAAGATAAAAGAGTCAGGAACACCATCAGATGATAACTCAGAAGTATTATAAACTTTAAACAGTTTATCATTGTTTCCTGAATAGATAAACTCATTCCCTTCAATAATAAATGGATCATCGACTACGACATTTGAAATCTCAAATGGTGATACTGCACCTAATGAATCTGCAAAAGTATTATTGTTTATATTTGCATTATTTAAAGTCAGAGTATCTATCTTCAAAAAACCACCACACGCTTTGTCGGCATCCGGATCAAATCCTGATATATCACCAAATTCATTTCCTTCTATCAAAAGATTACATGACCCATACTTGAGATAGAATATGTGATCTACCCCATAACATTTTTCAAAAGTATTGTTGAGAATCTCAATGTTCTGAGGTACAAAATCAAAGTAAATACCTCCGCTTCTATAAAATTCATTATCCGTAAACTCTACCATAGAAGGAGAATCACTCGAAGTGCCGTTTAGACCAAAGTATTTTGAAGGAGTCGTATTTCCATTTTCTAGCTTTATACCATCAACAAAAAAAGTATAATTATATGGACCGATCTTATTATCTGTAAATTCAAATGATGATAATGAGTTTAGTTGACTCATTCTGAACATCGCTGAATTCTTAAATCCTATAATAGAATCCTTTATCTGAAAGTATATACCGTTATAATCGGTATTAATTACACTATTATCTGATACCATCATAAAACAATCCTCAAATTGCAATACACCATTAACAGTGTTATTCTTAACAATATTTTCCCATACCAGGTTCGCGTTCTTTATTGAGAATTTCATCTTTGGCTGCATTGAATAAATACCTATTGGAAGATTTTCAGGATCGGTGTCAGGATCTATTCCTCCCCATCTTTCCCAATTCTTATAGCTGGAAAATTTTGAATCAAGTACTCTAATATCATTAAATTCAGCATACGGATGTGCAGTCTGTACCGTTATACTTCCTGCAGAAGAAATCTTTATTCCGTCATCCCCCGTCATAACAACTTGCGGCGTCACTATACCCATAGCACTTCCTGAATTGGCAAATCTCACCTGGGAATTGACCTCTATATCTCCAAGACATACAAGTCTATGCTCATTTGTAGCAGGATAATACGGTACCGTAATAGCACTATCTATACTCCCCATGACTGCTCTCGGGAATACGTTAACTACTGCCGCAACTGCACCATCAGGAGTATTGACTATATTATTATCTCCCCAATAGTTATATCTCCAATCAAAAGGATCTGAAAGAGGTACTGGTATATATGAGTTTGGATCTATATAATCTGATTCTTTCTCAAATATATTAAACGACATCATATTTGATACAGCATTAAACTCATTTCCAGCCTCTGACGCATAAAACCCGAAACAATAACCATTTTCTTCACCAAATCGATTGTAGACTATTTCCTGTAATCGTGGTCCATAATTTTCCTCATTTATCATACTCTGGGATCTCATTGCAAAAATACAATCAGCTTTATCAACAACTGAGTATTTCAAATTTATATCTCCATATACTCTGAACCCTTCCCACTGTGATTGAGGTTGAAGTCCGGTATCTGTAAAAATACTCGCTACCTCTGATGTATCCTGATCTATTATCATTGAATCAGCAGAAAATGATGCAGCATCTCCTCCGGTTGATTTTCTTATCTCAATAAACGGTTTGATAAACTCAGAAAAAAGATACAAACGACCATCCTTAAAATTTGCACTTCCAGAAGAATTTATCCTAAGATGATGTCTTATCACCGATTCACCTTCGTAGCTTCTTGGTTGATCTATTCTTCCAAAGAGTACATATGGTTCTGTTATAGTATTTGTAAAACTTTTACTTGTATTCTCACCCCAATAATTATATTTACAGTCTGCAACTTTAGAACTGGTATTTGTTACTTCATTAACACATCTAACAAAATAATTTAACTTAGTATTAATTGAAAGATTCGGAAGCGATCCGGAAAGGCTCAGAACAGAATCACATCCTGAGAATATATTGTTCATTATATTTAGATCTTTCGGACCACTTGTCATATAATCAGATATATCAAAGAAATAATCACAATCGTTTATGTTATTATCAGAAAATCTTATGTCAGCCTCAGTAGCTTCAAGAACATTATCACAGGATGCAAAATCATTGTATGTTACATCAAGTTCTCCTGCATTTGTATATATAACATCAACTGGAATGTTGGAAAACATATTGGATGAAAGTTCAACCTGCGGACAATTGTTCAGATCGATAGATCTAACAACAGTTCCTGTAAAGATGTTGTTCTCGATCTTTCCGGTGAAAGTATTAAGAACCAGATCATTTTCATTCGCCTTAAAAATATTCCCTTCTATCGTTACATCATCAAAAGTACCAGTTAATGAAATGGAGGTAAGATTTTTACTGAAGATAGAATCACGAACATCTAAAAAAGAGTTTCCGTGTTTGATTATAGCATTACTGGCATAATAAAACTCACAGTTCTGCGCAGATATGGAAGCACCTTCATCAAGATCAATTCCTGCATAATCACCAGAAGCAGGAGCTCCTCCTGATGGATTCATACATGCTCCAAATGTATTATCTTTAAGCGATGTAAAGACAGTTCCTTTAGCATATAAAAACGAACCATCTTCCAGTTTTATTCTTGCCCCTGTATCAAACTTTAATATCGTATCATCCTGTATTATGAGTTTTTTTCCGGTCTTTACAACAAGATCATCCTCTATTACATATTGCCTATCAGAAGTCCATACTGTATCCTCATCTATCTCACCATTATATTCATTTGTTGTAAATACAAATTCTCTAGCAACAAGATGAGGTATCACCCTTGTAGTATGTTCTGTTTTCCAATTAGACATAGAACTTGTCAGAACATATTCGTCTACCTTTTGATCCTTATTCTCTACTATTACCTTTATTATCTTTGTCCTTACAGGTTCTTTTATGGAATACATTCCGTTATCTGTTGCTGCAAATATTGTATTATTATCTTTACTCACTTCAATTTTATATATCTGGGTCACATCAGGTATAGTTACGTTCTTTCTCTGCACAAAGTCTTTCTTATCGATATCATAGGTGTATAAGGTGTTACCACTTGCAATATAAAGGAATTTATTATCCCAGGATGTCTTCCAATCCGTTATTGAGTTAAAATCTGTCGATTTTGTAAATTCCTTCGTAAACACAGTATCCTGATTGAATCTTATCTTCAATGAATCCAATGTAAGTGAAGCAAAATCATTTGTATCAGAATCATCCAATCTAAAACCTATTGAAAGAACATTTGATGGAGGAACATTATAGGTATCTGTAAAATTGCCAGTCGCCACAATATCCGTCTTAACAGGTGCATCTGATAATGTCCCGGATGTCTGATCAAGTAGACTCTTACTTATAATACCGTTATAACAAAAAAATTGGATGTTCCCCTGAACATTCTCAATTTGTGCATCAACAGAAAAAGTCCTTAGATATTTTGGGATTGGAAATACAAAGGTCCTGTAAAATAGAACAGAACAAAGATTGCTGTTATCATCACTTCCTATTATCGGCTTTGTGTTGACCTCTATCTTTCCTGAGTCCTGTTCTATCTGGAACCCTTCATTTGCACCTGTTGAGTAAGATGCAAAGCTGTATCCATTAAAATCATCGAATTCATCCTCGAACTTATCCTGATAGGAATAAATATCAATTTTTTTCTCAGTATCAGAGAAGGCTACAAATCTGTCTTCTTTGTCTATATTACATAGGTTCTTATAAACATCCTCTGTTGAATTTGAGTCTATGTTTTTTGAATAAATAAAATCCACATCTCCATTATCTTTCGAAGTTATAAGTGTATTTCCTGAGGCTGATAGAGTACTGGCGATCGCATCATAATCCATATCAGATATATTATTTGTAAAGGTATCTAAAAAGTATATCTTTGAATTCGTCTTTGAAAACATGAACAAAGTCTTACCATCTTTGGAACAAAGTATATTGTCTATTCCGGAAAAGTAATTAAAAGTCTTAAGATCTGTAAGTTCTGATGAAAGACTATAAAGAAGCGTTCCATCTGAGAAAAGCACTTCCTGATTATTTACGGCAAAGTTTCTTATCCCATTTTTGGCAAAATATCTATAATCAGTAATATCCCCTCTGTGGAATCTATATAATCCGTCGGTTGCAATAATATATATATATTTATTTGTCACTTTGAGATCAATAAGATCATCGTTTATATTTATAGGTTTGTTATAACTAGTTGTCGATTTTGTTTTCAGGCTATAAAAATTTATTGTGTTCTGACCCAAGTAGACTATCTCACCTGAATCTTCCAGAAAGTCCATATCTATTACAGAACCGTTGTTTATAAGATCTGCTACACCAAGATAACCGCCATCTGTCTTGAAAAATTTATTGGAATCGCCTTCTTTTCCGCCAAAATAATATTCATCATCTATATATGAGTATACTATTGATTCCAGTTTCTCATATTCAAGGCTCACCTGATTAGATAAGGCATCTCCATCTACATCATATTTATATACATAATCTCCACTAGTTGTGAATACAAACTCGTTGTTAAATACATCATAATAAGCTGATGTGAGTTTAGAAGAAGGTAAAGAAAACTCGTATATAGATGATGTAAGGTCGGTGTTTTCAAGTATTGCTACTTTATCGGAATAACCTAGGACTGTCTTACCTTGTAAGGTATAAAGAAAATAACAATCTGTATAATCTCCTATCTTTTCAAAATCTACATAAAGACCGTTTACTCCGGCAGTAGCAAATTTACCATCAATAAAACACATATCCTCTATTCCCTGAAGAGCTTCTCCTGAAAAGGTCCTTATAAGATTCAATTCTCCCAGTGAATAGGAATAGACTTCCATATTATCACCATAATTTACATATATTATCTTCGAATCAGGAGTAGTCGCTATGTTTAAAGGGAGATCGGGCAAAGTCACCTGAGTCTCGATAGTTCCCGAAAAAGGATTTGCTACAATAAGAGCTTTATTGGAATTATTGACAGCAAACATCCTGTTTCCATCTCTCGAAAGAGTTATATTGGTTAAGACATCCGGGAAATATGCCAATTTTTCAGGGACAAATTCCAATCCATCAGCTGCTGATATTCTTTGACCGTTAGCATTATATATCTCTACTTTTCTTTTATAATCAGAATACTGATCCTGTATATCACCTGATATATCCGATATTGCTCCGTAATCCTCAAAAAATCCATCATAATCATCTATATCATCAAAATCTCTACGGTTGATCTAGCCATCCTCTTTACCAATGCTTCCGTAGTTTATCCTATCCTCATAATCTCTGCTCATTATCTCGTTCATAAGTTCTTCTGCAAGCACTTCCATGTTGAAATCTTTTTGAATATTATCTGTAGACTTCATACCAACCATAAAAGCGGTTACTATTGGTGCTACTACGACGGTAAGAAGTGATATTGTTATAATTATCTCGACAAGAGTAAAACCTCTTTTTTTCATATAAGACTCCCCTCAAAACCTAAACAGCCTAATTTAATTGTAAGACTTTTAAAGTATTTAATCAATAACTCTTAATATATAGTACTTGAATATAAGTTGATTTGTTACAGTATGAAGTCTCACTTACTCAACGCTCTAACGTCACAACGTTATTATCTGTATACACTTATTCCAAAGAGTGAGCCATCAAGAATATCGAAAATTCTCCAACGATTCTCTTCGTTTTTTCTGAATTTAAAAAGGGTAAATCCGTTCACCTTTTCGGTCTTTCCATCGGCTGTATATGTGAGATCTGATTCCCAATCGACACCGATCTCTATACTCTTTTCAAATTTCATAAAATTTCTTATATCATAGTGAATATAGAAAAAATCCTTATCATAGAAAAAATCTATAAGATTATCACTTATCACATTCATATTTCCGCGATATTCTATCTGATCAAAATATGCCAAAACACCACTATATTCTTCATCTTTTAAATAATACACAAGACTTTCCATATACCTTTCCAGCTGCTGTCTATCATTTTCATTCAGATATGTCACCTTAACACTATAGAAAGTCTTACCTGAATCAAATCCATCTGTATCGCGAGCTAATATCTTTATAAGATATGTCTTCTTTGCCTGAGGCTCGAACTGATATCTGAATGGCGATACACCTTCAGCCTGAAGATATGTCTTCCCACCATCTACTGAAATCAGTATGCTTCTTATATCTTTAGCAAACGATTTACCGATCTCTCCACTTATTATGATCTTTCCTCTGATAAGATCATCCTTATTTATAAAGAGCTCATCTTTTTCATCAACAAATACATTACATATCTTAAGACCTCTAAATTTCACAAAAAATGGATCACCCTGTTTAAAAGGTTCATCAACACCAGCCTGAAAATCCTCCTTCACATCCTGGAGTCTTGCCTTAGCCATCATCTTTTCTTTTGAAATACTAGTTGGTTCAGGTTCTACCGGGCCGTAATCAGGTGTTATTATAGTCTGATAAGCGTTCAACACCCTTAATTTACCATTTGGACCTTTTGCCCAGAACTCATTATCATTTGATATTCCCCACATAAAATTTGAATTTGCAGTAATAATAAAACTACCTGCTTCAAATTCAAAAAAGTTATTCCCCTGATAAAATCTTATACTTCTATCAAGATTTTTTGCTTCCAATCCAACCATACCATTTATTTCATAAGAATTTTTTGATTTTCTTTTGACCAAAGTATCAGGTTCAAGTCTCAGTACAGAACCATCGTAAAGTCTTATCGAACATCTTGATAGAGGAAGTGTTCTTATATAATCTCCTCTATTTATATTCATATTCTCAACGACTTTTTTCCAGTTCTCCCCTCTTCTCTTTATCTGTGCTTTACCTGAGAAATCTATTACATTATCCGAAAAAGCTAAAAAAGCTGTACAAATAATGAGGGTAATTAAAATTATTTTTTTATCAAACATAAATTCTCCTACAAATATTATTTTATAAATGATACCTTTAATCGTTTTTTTGTTCAACAACAAAAGGCATTTTAGCAACTCTGTTGCCGTTGACAAACTTCGTTTGTATATTCAACTTACGTTGAAATGCTCACCTTTGCTGAGTGTCTCGGACTTTATTTTAATCTAACCTAAACACTTTCCTTAGGAAAGCATATGAGCTTTAGCTCATCATTTTTTTCGAAGAAAAAATAATTTGGCTTTTGCCAAATAACCGTTATCTGCACTGTTCTAATGTTTCTCAAACACCATCGAATCACCTGACTTTTTATACTTAAAGATATTTGTTTTATCAGGTAGCTGTTTTAAAATATCTATATTACCAAAAAGATGCATTGGTACAAATAATCCAGGTCTTAAAGCATCCATTATATCTTTAGCACCTGATAAATCCCGCACCCTATTGTCAGCATTAGAAAATACAATATCAAAAGGTTTTTTTTTCTTTAGATTTTCAACAGTATCAAAAAAATATTTCACATAAAGTTCAAATTCCTGTTTACTTAGACCTTCCCAATACCAGCTGGCAAGATCACCCCCAAAGTATATTCTTAATCCTTTCCATTCTAAAATATATGCCATTCCCTCATCGTTACTTTTAATGGTTGACACTTTTAAATCTTTATCTTTAAAGGAATCATTATCCGTTTTTAAAGATATGACATCTTTTTTATCTATTTTGATGTTTTCAGGAACAAATATTCTAAGCTTTTTATCCTTAAAAAAAGATAGATCCTTTGTAAAATGATCACTATGACCATGTGAGAAAAAGAGATTTATATTCTCAGGTGATATTTTATCTATAAGTGAAAAGACATTTTCTTCTATAAAAGATTTGTCAGGTACATCAAATAAAATACCCTCCTCACCATGTTTAATTAAAAAACAGTTCTGATAAAAGTAAACAATTTCAAATCTACCCATGTTATCTCCTTTAATCTTCAAAAGATCATTTTCAAAAAAAATTATTAAAGATAGAAAAATACATACAAAATATATGTAGTTTTTCTTTACAAACTTTATTTTTATAAGAAATAGATTGATAAAAGCAAATACAGAAAGTAAATAAGACTTAAAATATATATCAGTGAAGAATATGGTAATATTGAGTGAATAAATCAAAAACCAAATTGGAAATCTAAGATTAAACCAGTTGAATACTTTTGCTTCTTTGTCCCCTTTGGTATCGTTTATATCTTTAAAAGCCATCATCAAAAACGCATAAAAAATAAAGTTTAATAGAAATATCTTGTCTAAACCTTCAGGTCTGTTTAATAATATTGATAAGGCGACTATTAAAACAACAATATTACCTGAAATATTTCTTTTCGCTCTGAATGGAGGAATTGAATATATTATTCCACCGGTCATGACAATGATTGATAATATCAATATTTTTTGAGAAAAATAAACAATCGGTATCATTATCCCAAGAAAAAAAAGAAATATTGAATAGTTCCTAATATTTTTTCCACCGAGATCATTGATAAGTTTAATCCTTTTAGGCTTATTTATACTATCTTCTTTTTTGTCTGTCAGGATATTTATAGTATATATGAAATTAAAAGGTATTAAAGAAAAAAAGAATGCTAAAGCAAGTGTTTGAAAAACATTGTTATTATCGAAAGAATAAAAGGATAGCAAAAAAACCAAAAGAAAAATATCAAATCTGTAGGTTTTAGGAAATAATAATATTATTTTTATCATAACATTTCTTTTTTGAACTCTTCTGCTGGAAACATACCGTTTATAGTGATTTTACCACTTTGATTTATTCTTATCTCAACACAGTTTTTTTGTTCAAATAACTCTTTTTCAGATATTCGTTCAGATAAGAATCTGAAATTCTGATTCTTTGAACCAACAAAAGGTCTTTTTGCCTCTTTTTCAATTTGAATAAACCTTCCATCTATAAGAAGATCAATATTTTCCAAAAGTTCTGAACACCTCTTGTCCTTTTTCAGTAATTCATGATATTCATAACCTGTAAACACTATGATATCCTTTTTTTCCTTTACTCCATGGATTATATCATATAGCTGATCAAACTGATCGAAAGGTTCACCACCAGATATTGTTATTCCACGAGTTTCCTGTGAAAGTATCAATCCGATAATCTCAGAGACCTTCTTTGAAAAACCTTTATCTTTTTCCCAGGTATGTTTGGCAAAACATCCATCACATCGATGAGAACAACCCTGAAACCATAAGGCTGTTCTTACACCCGGTCCTTCTACCGATGTTTTTAAAATGATATGATTTAATCTTGCATACATTTTCTTAATCCTGAATTATTCTATTTTTATCTACTATCTTATCTTTTAGGTCTACCTTAACGTCTTCCTCATAATATTCTTCAGTAAACTCAGATCTAAGGGTCTTTGCATTTAAAATATTTTCAAGAATAGAAATATTTTTAAGACATTTTTTCCCTTTTATATTTTTCGTCTGTGCTTCTATCGTTCCATCTGGTCTTATCTTGACAATTATCTCTCCCATAATAGTTCCCCCTAAAAATCAATTATTATTCCTTTTCTTTCAGGAGTCATTATTGTGATCTCCTGTTTGATCTCTTCTGATTTATGAGCAAAATCTATCTGACTCTCAATAGAACCAATATGATGTGGCATGATCTCAAACTTATCAACAAGATCATATACATCATCAATAAATATTCCTTCCTGTCGATCATCAAGTATGTTTTGAGCATTTTTTAATGATAATCCAGGCACTTTAAGAAGTTCATTTAGATCACAATAGTTTATTTTTATTTTTTGTTCATCATCTATCGATTTTATTTTTTCTTTAATCTTATCACTATCACCAAAAAGATTTTTCACAGGTTGAAATTCTCTTTCGTCTACTTTTCTTATATATATTTTATCTTTATTCTTTAACGTACCATTTAACATATCTTTTATTAATTTATCATTATAAGGTCCAAATTCTTTCATATCCACCAGTAGGATATATTTTTGATCCTCTTTATTTTCCTTAAAAATATTTTCAATATCTATAAGAAAGGAAAATATATTATTTTTAGACCTTTCCGACATCAAAGTTATCTTAATCTCATGATCCTCGTTTATTAACAATTAATTAACCGCTATCTTAAAATCTTTAATATCTTTATAATCTAAAAAAACAGGTTTAGACATAAAGTTTTTATAATGCATTCCTTTAGTGGTAAGACAAAAACCATTTTGCATGTTCTTTTTTATAGTATCATCATAGAAAGCAAGAACCTCTTCTTCGCCTTTAATATCAGGGAATATGTTTTTTACTTTTTTGATAAATTCAGAAGAAATGTGACCAAAAGATCTGATTCTTTCAGAAGATGTAACATTTTTTTCAAGTGCTCTAAAAATATCTTTACCTTCACCGAGCAATTTAACTGGTATTTCTTTTTTTTCTAAAACCACTTTTTTTCCACAGTATTTACAAAATTTTGCGTTTTCATTTATTTTTCTCCTACAGTGATCGCATATCATCAAAAACTAATCCTCCGTCTTTAATGTGATCACAATACTTCTGTCCTGTTGCCTGGTTTCACTTACTACAGTGTATTCAGAATCCTTCAAGTTATCCATAAAATTCTGATAGGTTCTCTTCTGTATTCTACTTCTATAACTTTCATCTAATACACCTATCAAGGATAACATCTCAGAAGCATCCTTGAACGATTCAAACCTAACAAAAAAAGGCGAATCATTATTTTCCTGAATAAATCTGATACTATTACCAGTTGCATTGCAGACCAAATCACCATTATTTTCTTCTTCACAACTCATTCCATATTCCCGTATAACCTTTTTTAATAGTTCTTTATCTTTAAAATTTGTTGGAAACTCTTTTATTTCCTCTATTTCCAATTTTTTTGTATCAATATTTTCTTTCAGATTAGTTCCAGATGATGAATCGAACTCATTTATAAACTGTTTTATAAAGACGTCACCTAAATATTTCGGAAAACAAAAAGTCCAGACACCTTCTATTTTATCAATAAAAAAATAATCGTCTTTATCTTTTAGATGAACTTTAAGGCTTCCTGCAAAATCAATGACATCATAACCGATTTTTTTTAAAGCTACTCCAAGTGCTTCTTTCTCACTTATACCTGAACTTACCCTTATCTCGTTCTTTTCTGCTAATTCCTGTAGTTTCTGTTCACCGATTACAGCCCTCACTGCAAGAGCTATTGGAATCATCCATATACATACAGACATATTTTTCTCCTTCGCTAATTGAACTCAGTCGTGTTTAGCAACTATGTTGCTGATAACAACTTTAAAGTTGTGTATTCAACTTTCGTTGAAGTGCTTTGCTTTGCAAAGTGTAAAATCTTTCAAAAACTCTTTCTGAACAGAAAGCAAACGAACTTTAGTTCGTCATTCTTTTTTCGCTAGAAAAAACATATTGTTCAATGAACAATCATCAGATTTGTTCTTAAAAAGAACTAATCTTATATATCCAATGTTCTTCCACCACGATTCTGATATATATCCTCTTTTGTCTCAAACTCTTCTATATTATCACTATAATCTTTTCTATCTTCCTTAGATGTGGCCGATACAGCTCTTAAATTAGCCCATGACCTTATACTTAGAATATTTTCCTTCATTGTCTCTGATAATGGTATTGTATCCTTAACGGCTTTTAAAAAATCATCCGGCCTTATATTTCTTTCCTCCGAAAAACCTTCAAACAAGGCACTTATGACTATTTGTTCTAATTCCGCACCCGTGAATCCTTCCGTTATAGAAGCTAGTTTTTCGACAAAATTCTTTGATATTTTAAAATCTCCTAAAATATCTTTGTTTTTAAGTCGTTTAACTAGATGAACAAGAAGAATCGCTTCTCTTTCCCTTTGTGTAGGAATATCTACGAAGAAGATCTCATCGAATCTTCCTTTTCTTAAAAATTCAGAAGGTAATGCATTAATATTATTAGCTGTGGCAACAACAAATACGGGTTTCTTTTTCTCCTGCATCCATGTAAGAAAGGTTCCGAATATTCTTGCTGATGTGCCTGAATCTCCTCTTCCACCTGAACCAGAAAAACCTTTTTCTATTTCATCTATCCAAAGAATTGAAGGAGCAACAGCTTCAGCTGTACTAATAGCTTTTCTCATATTTTCTTCAGAACTACCAACAATTCCTTGAAAGATCCTACCCATATCCAACCTTAGAAGTGGCAGTTGCCACATAGAAGATATAGATTTTGCAACAAGACTCTTTCCACAACCAGGGACACCAGTAATGAGTACTCCTTTAGGTGCAGGAATAGAATATTTCTTTGCTTTATCCTGCCATGATTTGTTTCTTTTCGTTAGCCATCTTTTGAGATTTTCCAATCCCCCTACATCGTCCATGTTCAGCTCAGTATTAATAAACTCCAATATCCCTGTTTTTCTTATTATCTGTTGTTTTTCCTCAAATATTACTTTGACATCCTTTATATTAAGACAACCATCATGTGCCATAGCCCGGGCGAAAGCATTTTCGGCTTCCTGAAGAGTTAGTCCCTGTGCTGCTTTAACAAGTCTCTCTTTAACATAATCATTTATCTCAAATTTTATCTTACCTGTATCTTTATTCTGATCTATTATATCATTTAAGACTTTCATGATATCTTCGTAAGCAGGAAGGTCAAATTCAAGTATAGTCATATCTTTTTGAAGTTCTATCGGAAGACAAACAACAGGTGATGTGAATACAATATTTTTAGGGCTATTACCATTTTTAATTACCGGTGATAGATCCCTTAATCTTCTAATCACATTAGGATCAGGTTGAGAATTATTATACCCAAAAAATACATGGAAATCCTTTAGCATAAAAACAGAAGGATTCTCGTATTTTTCTATAAAACTCAAAGCTTTCATTGGATCTTTAGTATTACTAACCAGTTCGTTTTTTTCGCCTTTTTTTATAAGACCTTTTGTAGAAGTCCATGTGTAAAGGTCTCTTTCAGTCTTTATGATCTCTTTCGTAGTTGAGATCTTTTTAAGAATATCCTCAAGTCGATTTTCCTCCCATGTAGGTATGTAAATATAAGAAAATCTTGCTTTAAAGAGATCTGATAGATGTTTTATAAATGCATTATTCAAAATAAAACTCCTTCTAGTCGTTTTATGTAAACGGATTTGTTCAGTTCTTGTAAGTAAATCTTTGTTTTTGTTAAGCATCCCTTTTGTTAGTCAGTATATTGTTTACAAGAGGCAATCCCGCTCACTAGAACTTTAGTTCGATCACAAATCAAATTTATTTGATTTGAATTCTTCCATCTTTATATGGGTTTACTTTTTTCTTAGCTTTGATGTACTTTGCAACAGCATCTTTTAACTGCAAACCACTGATTTCTGTGAAGACCTCTTCATAATCATCAAATTTATAACCATCTCCCCCACCAAGTATGTAAGTATTTAAAGCTACAACATAGTATTCATCTTTTTCTATTTTTCTTACATCATCAAGAGTTAATCTAAAGCTATTGTTATCTGGATAATAAACAACTTTCATTCCGGATATCTGCAAAAAAGCACCACTTAAAGCAGGGTCTTTTAAAGCACTGAGAGAGTTTTTGAAAGCCTTATAGAGTTCATCACCTTTCATCTTTACTACAACGACCCCATTTTTAAAAGGAAGGACTTTTTCTATCTGAGCCATAGTTATAGGACCTTTCATAAGTGAACTTCTTATTCCTCCACCGTTCATAAGACCGATTTGGGCTTCTGAAAGTTCTTTTATTGAGTCGGATATAAGATTACCCATCTCATTCTCATTTCCCCTAACAGATTTTTTATCTACCATATAATTAGCAGTCGCTTCACCAATTACCATATCCGATAGTCTTATAACATCCTCTTTTGCTTTATCAGCAAGTTTAGCAATCTTTTTATCTTCCATCCATATATTTGATGGCTCAAGCATATCACTATCATAATATTTAAGACGATAATCTCCATCTTTCTTCTCATAAAAAGCCCTTAAAAAACCTAAATATTTACCACCCCAACCTGCTTGAGTGACAATAGTATGATTTACAACAGGAGGATATTTTACAAGAGTATGAGAATGTCCACCTATTATTATATCAAGATCAGAAAACTGCTCAGCTATTTTCATGTCATTATCAAGTCCCTGATGGGATATCATAACAAATATATCAGCTTTATCATGATTTTTTTTGAGTATGTCATTTACTACAACAGCGGGTTCTCTTACTTCGATTCCAAGCTTTTTAATATCAGGTGAAAACCTTTCTATCATTGTGGTTGTTATTCCAAAATAAAGGATTCTCAAATTTCCTGTTTTTACTATCTTAAATTGTTTATACAACGGTTTACCCTTATAAAAAACATTTGCACACAGAGCTTTATCTGAAAGTCTCTTCAAAGTATTTCTCATACCGGAAAAACCATAATCAAATTCATGGTTTCCAAGTGTAAACATATCAAGTGGAAGATTCTCATAGATAGTGGCAACTGATTCTCCAGTATCGTAGTTCGCATATAAATATCCTGAAATAAAGTCCCCTACATCTATAAACAATGTGTTAGGAAGTGCCTTTTTGATTATTCTGACTTCATTGGCGATCCTTGCTATTCCACCCTTAAGATTTCCGTTCACATCAGCCTCAGGAAGTAGATGTCCATGGAAATCGTTTATATGCAATATCCTAACGGGTTCATAAGAAAACGTAAATATAATAGTTATCAAGATAAATACAGTAAAAAGATGCTTTTTCATAAAGATCCTCCGCAACAATTTTTTTCTTCAATTATAATTCAGTTATACACTTTTAGCAAATAATGAAAACAGTAAACGATAGAACTTTTTTCGTAAAGCATAAAGCGTGAAGCGAAACGGATAGAACTGTGTCGATAAGGTTATTTGGCTAAAGCTAAAATATTTTTTCTGTGAAAAAAATGATGAGCTAAAGCTCATATGCTTTCCTACGGAAAGTGTTTAGGTTAGATTAAAAAAAAGTCCTCGACACTCAGAAAAGCTGAGCATTTCAACGCAAGTTGAATATACAAACGGAGTTTGTCAACGGCAACAGAGTTGCTAATCTGATTTAAAAATATTTCTGCTTCAAAATATTAAAATAATATGCTACAATTTAGGTATTATATTAAACAGTCCCTGTTTTGCTGATTATACAGTTTTACGGTTTACTGTTTTTTTTCGGAGGATAAGTGAAAGAACTTCAAAAGGAAGCAACAGAAATAATTTTCAATAAACTTCTTCAGGTATCACAGAGAAAAAGTCTTATTACATATTATGAGCTTAATAAGTACTTACCTAAAATGGGAAGTAAAAACTTTCTAAATCCATTTCAGCCATTATTTAACGTCCTTAACGATCTTAATGATTGGCTTAGTGATGAAGAAAAACCATTGATCACTTCTCTTGTGATCAACAGAAAGACTGGACTTCCAGGAAAAGGTTTCTTTTTTTATGCAAGTAAATTAGGTAGATACGATCAGGACCTTGATGACCTTTCACTTAGGAAAGAGTTTTGGGAACAGGAAACAAAAAAAGTTTATGAATTTAAATGGATATTGGAGGAAAGACAATGAAAAAAACTTTAATACTATTATTGATATTTTTTACTTTAAACATATTTGCTGCTGATAATATTTTTATGTGTTTCTCTGGACTTAATACTTTCTTAAAAGAACAGTATAAGATAGAGACTCCTGATAATCAATATAATATCAATCAACTGGTCTCATTTGGTTATGAAAGGATCGGTTTAAAAGTAGATGTATCTAATTCTGATATTAAAGTATATGATAATTATGCGAAAGAATACTCCTATTCATTCAAAAACAAGACAATAATTGATGAATTTATCGAATATCTTAAGGATAAATGGCTTCCTGAAAACTCAGTTAATCCTGTTTCATTTGACATAAAAGGATGCAATATTGAGAAGGTAGACTCTAATTCATGCGGTATTTTTGGTAATGATTTTTATGTGACAATGAATATGGATTATATAGTTGAAGACGAGACAATAAATATAAATGAGACTAGAAAAGAATTTGTAAAATATCAGGACTAACTTGAACAAAAAAAAACAGCTATGTTTAATATCTCTATTAATAATCTATTTACTTTTTCTTATTAGTTGTAACAATAAACATAGTTTTAAAGAGATCGTAAAACTGAAAGCTGTTTTTTTCTTAAAACTAAATAAACTACAGACTAAAGAGCTTAATGATATTTTTTCGGATGATTCCAGTCTAAATATCTTAAATAAAGAAATTATCCCGAAGCATGGTAAGTATATATGTCTTCCTGAAAATTCCGGATTATTCTAGGAGATTCGAGGAAATCTATTCGATCTTAAAAATAGGATATTGACTTTCTTTGTAGTCTCAATTCAGGCGCTTGGGGAAAAAGGTTTTTTAAAAAAAAGACTCCTATTTGTAACTAAAGACATAGAAACTATTAAATATAACTATGTTATTACTTCCTGGAATTTTGATTTTAAAATAAAAAGAAATAAAGATAAGACAATAAATATAAAATCAAAGGACCTGACAGCCACTTTCAAACCCAAACAGGACTCAAAATACTTAAAGTTTATTGTAAGTCCCGAGATTAGTTCTGATATCTATATCAAATACGGCAATAAAAGATCACGACAGGTTAAAATTAAAGTAGCTTCATTTGGAAATATTTATTCATTTAAAACAGATGATATATTAAAAAAAGATAATACATACGAACTTCAAATATCTGATTTTTCAACTGATCTTTCAATCGAAAAAGACTTTGATCTAGTCTTTAAACCTATAAGTACAAGAGATATGGTGATTGATATCTATGACACCATACCTACAAAATGTAGAATTAAATGTCATGAGGATGATATTAAAGTAGTATTTCCATATGAGAAAAGCATTATTGAAAAAAAAGAAAATAGTATATATGTAAATGGGAAAAGTAATTTCAACAATCTTTTTCTTCTAACAGATAATGATTATTCCGAATTCAAGGCTTCCAACATAGATTTAAAAATATCAAAAAAGATTACAGATCAGAATATATCTCAGAAACAGTTATCTATATTCACCACTATATTATCCGATCTTACAGATATAAATTTAAAAAATAAAGATGTGTTTGTTTTCAGTGGAAGAAGCAGCGGAATAATAGAGTATCCTCTAATACTTTTAAATCCCAAGACACTTTATAGAAGACCTGATAACACGCTTATGACTTTCAATCAGACCTTAAAAAAAAATCTACTTCATGAAATCACCCATCTATATACGGGTAAACTTCCTCATTTTAATCCATATTTTTATGAAGGTATGACTACTTTTTTAGAGTTTTATATTTTTTCAGGATTATACAATGATGATCTTTTAAGATTCATTGACTCTGATATTACTCTTATAGATTTTAAAAAAATATCACACGGTCTGATAATCGAGAATCTTTTGAAAAGAGACGATGTTTATTATACAGGAGCTTCTTTCTTTTATTCACTTTTTAAAAAGGATAATGATATTATAAAAAAGATCTTAAATAAAAAAGCGCCTGCCGATATAGCAGACGCTTTAGATCTGAATTAATTAACTTCTATTCTAATAAAAAGCTACTTTCAATAAATTATTTGTGGAATCAAAATATGATACAACAGGAATCTTATCATTATAAAGATCCATTGAGATATATGACCCCACATTACCAACTGAATCAACATCTGTATGAATAAAATTACCTGAACCTGTATAATCTATCGATACATAAAGATCCTGATTAACATTATCCTGATAAGCAAGATAGAATGCACCTTCCTCACCTAGCTCAAGATCTAAATAGTTTCCTGTATTAGCAGGTGTAAGATCCATTCCCATATTGACAAAATTCCACATACCTGGTGACACATCGGCTCTTTTCATTACTATTGCATTGGAATTTGGATTAAAATATGCTACTACCGCCTTGTCAAATTGATCGTATTCAACATCAAAATAAGTAAATGAACTACCTGCTGCTGCGATCTCATATGTATCGACCCAACCAGGTTGCGGTACTGCCTGATCAAGACTTGTCGCTTTAGAATATATAAGACTTGTTTGAACTTTCGACATAGCTATCTTTATATTCTGACCGGCAGATGAAATATAACCGATTTCCTGCGAATCCCAACTTACCCCGTTCCATTTAAAGAGCTGTGGACTGGTATCAGTCGCATTGTAGGCCGCAATTAAAGGAATCTCTCTTGTATCATATACTATATCGTTAAAAAGCCCAATATCAGGTCCTGCTGAACTTACATAAGAAGAACCTGTCCATATGTCCCCAGTAGGACTTAGTATATATTTAAGCTGAGCTGCTGATGCATCATAATAGGCAACATGAATCTGATCAAAATCATCGATTACCATAGATGGTGATTGAATATTTCCAGTATCAACTGTGTTAAAATACCAATTTTTCCTATCAAACATAGCGTATTTGATCAAGGAATTCCCAGTATCCGAGTAAACTATATGAACATTACCTTTAGAATCAATTTTAAGCTCATCGCCTTGACAAGTTACATTATCAACTACCTGAATCTCCCAAGTGGAAATTATTCCAACTTCATTTGTTACAAATACACCATTTTCAAAATAACTTATTTCAAGTGTCGATGGACCATGTAAAGTCGGCTGGAAGAAATTGTTTCCTTCGAGCTTACCTAATCCTGATTTTATTTTAGCTTCAAGACCATAATAAACATTTCTGGTCGTTCCATCATTATACTGGACTTGCGGATTAAGCTGAGACATATAGGCACCTCTATAAGAGGAGGTCTGTATCTCATATGTATCAAATAAAAGAGAGGTTGGAGCACTTTTTATTATTACATCAGGTACAAGTAATACTCCGACTATGACTTCTACTGTTCTTGACTCAGTTATAGCTCCACCTGTGTTTATATCGATTCTATAGACACCTTCATTGACATTATCAAGGAAGTAATAACCTGAAGCATCTGTAAAAACATTATTTACAAGTGTATTTCCTGTATCGTAAACTTCAACACTTGCTCCACCAACAGGAGTAAAGAACTGATTCCTTACAAAACCTGTTATTCTTCCTATCTGAGCTTTTGGAAGCATTATTATCTCAGGTGTTATCGTTGTTCCATTAAACACATTTGCTATAACATAAGATTGTTTTGTTCCATCAGATGCTTTAACGGTATATATACCAGGATTTACTCCACTAAATGAATAGTTTCCTGTAGCATCTGCTGTTGTACTTAAGATAATATTGTTATTTTGTGTAAGTTCAACCGTAGCACTTGGAACTGGTGTATTATCAAAATATTTTACCTGACCCGCAATATTTCCAGGTGTAAAAGAAACACTTTCTGTATCAAGATACAATGTCATTGCAACCTCAGTAGAACCTGGAAATACAGTTGCAAGAACATCATCATCTCTATATCCTGTCTTATCTGAATAAATGATATAACTTCCAGCGGCAATATTACTGAAAGAATAATAACCACTTGCATCTGTATAAATATTTCCTAATGACTGCTGATTTATCCATATCTCTACACTAGCTCCTTGAATAGGTGAACCTGAGATATTTTCAAGTACATAACCTTCTATATTTCCCGTACCTGCTCCTGCTGTCGCAACATACATGACAAGATTAGGTGCGTTTATATCTTTTCTTTCAGGACTTATTATTACTGTTGGAATATAAACAGAAGAAAGACCTGTCTTACTTGATACTATCTGATAACTTCCTGCTGCAATTCCGCTGACATTATAATCGCCATTTGAATCAGTTGTTGTTGTTCCAACAGTTGTCGCTCCGATCTTTATTTCTACTGTAGCACCAACAATAGCATTCCCGCTCTGATCTATTACCTTACCGTAAATCGCACCTGAAATAGTTGGTACATTTAATGTCATAGAAGTAGCAGAAGTATTCACTCCAGCAGATACACTTACAGACTGCTGAAGTATCTCATATCCATATCCTGCCCACACTTCCATAGTATAGCTTCCCACAGGAACATTACTTATAGTATATGCACCACTTGAATCAGAGACTGCCATATAGGATGTTCCAAGCAGATATGCCATTATACCGTTATGACTGGTCTTTACATTCATAAAAACCGTACCACTTATACTTCCAGTTGCTGTAACCTGAATATTAAGTGCTGTCGGTGCTTCCTGTCTGACCGAGACTTTCATCGCCTGACCTATTGTTGTCTGCCCCTGTTTTGCCTGTATAAAGTAGTCTCCTACAGGTACATCCTTAAACTCAAAACTTCCTGTCTCATCTGCCTGTGTATATATAAGTGACGGTACATCCTTTGAAACAGCGTTTCTTACCTTTGATACCGTCAATGTCTGTCCATTTATTAAATGTTCTGCTATAACTAAAGCTCCTGCTACATCTTCACCTTTTAACGTCCCTTTTAATATCCCATAACCAGGATTTTCTGCTACTACCTGTGTGTTTCCTCCATCATCGCTTCCTCCGAAACACCCTACAAGCATAAACAGCATGATTATTGTTGTTATAACCAGATTTCCGTATGTCCTTCTCATGTTCTCCCCCTGTAAAATTCTACTCAGCTACATATACGCCAGGTATTGTTTTTATTACATAATCATCTCTTACAACTACTACTGTATAGATGCCAGGATTTAATCCTGGTATCTCATAATAACCGTCAACATCAGTTGAGGTATAGATCTCAGTGCCATCTATAAAAACAGCAGCCCCTTCTATGGGATTGCCTGTCGTATCATCTGTTACATATCCATATATTGCTCCATCATTTCCAAACTTCAGATCATCCCACTGACTATCATCTATAGCAATATTGTTTCCTTCATCTCCTCCAACTGCTACATCAGTTGTATAGGAAAGTGTGTAAACTCCTGAAGGATCACTTCCTAAAAGCACAAGAACATATTTCTTAGCTTCAAGATCGTCAACTACCACACCATCCTCGTTACCACTTCCAGGTGTAATATCAAACTCTCCATAATAACCACCTTCGGATGCAAGTTCTGAAGCATAATATGGACTTACTGTGAGTTGTCCACCAATGTCCTGAACATATTCTGGTGCATCAGGACTGGATACAAGATCCCATATATAATTATAATCAACAAGAACAACTTCCATGGTAACAACATTATAAACAGCTGGCGGAGCTTTTCTTTGAACCTTTTCAGGCCAGTTCACATCCAGATTAAGTGAAAATGTATTGTTTGAAGCAGGATTTACATTAACCTGCTTAGATGCACAACCGATTATCAACACTCCTATAATTAGTATTGTAATAAATAATATATTTTTCATACGGTATCCCTCCGAGTTATATTATAAAGTTTAAATATATATTTGTAAATATTCATATGCATCCTCATTAATACATAATCACTAAAAGATCAGTGTTTGTTGCATCATAACATGAAAATACAGTATATTTTTTCTTAATCAGTTTAAAAGATAAATAAGATCCAACATCACCGGTTGTATATACAGTATTATATTTCCAGCTTGTATCACCAACTTGTGCATAACTGTAACCTAGATCTCCATTTACACTATCATAATAAGCGACATATATTCCATCATATTCTCCAAGTTCAAGATCTATATAAGTCCCATTAACTGGAGTTGCCTGAGCATTCACGACATCTGTAATAGCCCCACTACTAACAGGAGTACTTTTTACAAATCCCTGCATCGCCATAGTATCATATGCAGCTATATATACATCTGAATCGCTTTCCTCAATATCAGTATAAGTAGGTGCTGTTGAAAATGTTGCTACCTCTTTTGTACTCCAAAGTCCAGTTATTTCCAAAGTACCATAGTTAAGTGCATTAAAACTCTCGTTTGCATAGGCGATTCTATATTGATGTGTATTTGGTGAAACAATCAAAGAGTTATAAGATCCAGTTATAGAAACAACATCCTCTACCGGTTCAGTCTGCCACGCTGCACCATCGTAATGATAAACTATAGGTCTTGAATTTGTTGCATCCTGAGCGATTATCACAGGGAGTTCGTTTGTATCATAATCTATATCAATATATAGACCAACATTATCCGCAGTAGATTCAACATTTTCTGTTGCCCATCCAGCACCATAGTTGAGAGCATATTTAAGATTCGCATTTGTCACATCCTGATAAGCTATATGGACGTTATCAAAATCATCCACGACAAGATCACAATAATCACCAACATTTCCAGTTGAATCGACTGTCTCAGGTATGCTCCATGTCCCATCATAATAAGCATATTTAAGATCTGCATTTGTATTATCATAATACGCTACATGTATTCTACCGTCTTTTCCTATGTCAAGTGATGAATACATACCAACATCATTTGTACTATCAACGACATCAACTTCCCATGTAGATGTAAACCCGAGATAAGCACTTTGAGAAATACCATTTTCTATATATTTCGCTTCAAGCGTTCCCTGTTGATGTGAATCAGTATAAAAATATGATCTTTCAAGATCTCCTGTTCCCTGTTTTACTCTCCAGAAAAGATCTGAATATACTTCATATGTAGAACCATCACTGTAATTTGCTATTCCAAATATCGAGGATAGATCTATTCCTTTAACAACACATGTATTAATATTTGTCTGAGAAAGTGCTAATGAATTTAAGGTAGGTCTAACAAAGAAATCAGGAACATTTGTATATCCTATTATGACCTCAACAGTCCTTGACTGTGTCTGAGCACCTGTTACAACACAATCCACTCGATAGACACCTTCGTTAACCGGATTTAGATTATAATATCCGGAAGCATCAGTATTTGTTGTAGAATATAAAGAACCCGTAGAATCATAAAACTGAACACCTGCATTATTTATAGGTAAACCGTTATGGTTTCTTACAAAACCAGCGATGTTTCCAGATCTGACATTTTGTAATCTTATATCAGGAGCAACATCTGAGGCTCCTGAATACATTTGAAACACCACAAAATTTTCATTTTCAATATCTTTTGATGCTCTTATAGTATATAGACCAGGAGTCAATCCGGTGAAAGAATACATTCCTGAATCTGCTCCGTTTAAAGTATATGAAGCTACTACATTGTTGTTAGACATGACCTCAATTGTAGCAACATCTACAGGAGTATTATCATAATAAAGTACCTGTCCAGTGACATTTCCAGGTGTGCTACCGGACGAATTATCAACTTCAAGTTCAGTTACACTTGCAACTTCAGTTGTTCCAGCAATAACAGTTACAAGATACCCTTCATCCCAATATCCACTTTTGTAAACTTCTAATGCATAATCACCAGCCGTTATATTACTAAAGCTGTAATAACCGGTGGCATCTGTAAAGACATTTCCTAGAACATGCTGATTTAATCTTACCTCAACACTTGCTCCCTGTATTGGACTACCAGTTCCTTCCTCAACCACATAACCTTCTATATTTCCAGTAGCTGCTCCAGCTGTCGCAACATACATGACAAGGTTTGGTGCGTTTATTTCCTTTCTTTCGGGACTTATTATCACCGTTGGCATATACACTGTTGTAAGTACACTCTTACTTGCATAAAGCTCATAACTTCCAGTAGTTATCCCACTTATTGTATAATCTCCATTTGCATCACTTGTTGTCGTGGATACTACTGTTGCTCCACTCTTTAATTCTACTGTTGCTGATGCTATCGCATTACCACTTTGATCTATTACTTTTCCGTATATGTTTCCTGATATTGTCGGCTTAGTCAATGTCATCGCACTTGCACTTGTTGTAGTACCAGCTGATACACTTACTACCTGCTGTGCTATATCGTATTCATATCCTGCCCATACTTCCATAGTATAGGTACCCACAGGAACATTGCTTATTGTATAAGCTCCGCTTGCATCAGATATTCCCATATATGATGTTCCTAGAAGATATCCCATTACTCCGTTATGGGTACTTGCTCCACTCATGTTAAACGTTCCGCTTATACTTCCTGTTGCTGTAACCTGTATATTAAGTGCAGTCCGTGCTTCCTGTCTGACCGAGACTTTCATTGCCTGACCTATTGTTGTACCACCTTTTTTAGCCTGAATAAAATAGTCTCCAACTGGCACTTTTTCAAGTTCAAATGATCCATTTTCATCTGCCTGTGTATATATAAGTGACGGTGCATCCTTTGAAACAGCGTTTCTTACCTTTGAAACCGTCAATGTCTGTCCATTAATTAAAGGTTCTGCTATAACTAAAGCTCCAGCTACATCCTCACCTTTTAATGTTCCTTTTAATATTCCATAACCAGGATTTTCTGCGACTATCGGTGTGCTTCCACCATCATCGTTTCCTCCAAAGCACCCGACAAGCATACTCATCATTATCAGAGTCGTTATCAGTAGATTCCTATAAGTTCTTCTCATCTTCCCCTCCAAAACTTTTTTAATATTTTAACATTTATCAATATTTTTAACAATATGTTTATAAGTAGAATTATATTAAATAAAACGTTCAATTTATTTTTTTATTACATTCTCAATAAATTTACAGTATAATTAAATTAGTATTGAGTATTGTAGTAGGAGGTCCCTATGAGAAGATTATTTCTATTTATTTATATATTAATATTTTCCCTATATTCTTTTTCAGCTGTACTAACAAGACCACAAGCTCCTTCTTTTGATGAAAGTTTTATGATAGCGACCGATATTGAAGATGCTGTTATCGGATGGTATCTTCTAGATAAAGATGGAGAAAAGACCATTACACCTCCTGATGAACTTTTACCTGATAACACAAAGAAATTAAAAGATAACCTTTTTTTAACAGATATGAATAAAAAAAAGAATTTCTCAATAATTGATTTCAAAGGATTTCCTAAGGAAATAAATGCAAGACATCTTATCTATTCAATCAGAAATAAAAATGGGAAAAATGAAGATGGTGTTGTTTCACTCACTCATTATAAGATGCATGGTCAAAGATATGCTTTAAAAGGTACAATAAACTATATTCCAGTTGAGATCACAGAAAAGATCTACTTATTTACAAAAGAGGATGACCCGATCAATTCAAACATCAAGATAGGCTGCATGATAGATGATATAGATGATCGTTCTATCACACAAAAAAAAATAGGAATATCTATTGTTGATAAAAACGGTGATTTTATAGATCTAAAAAATATAAAAACAGAAAAAGATCGAATCTCAGAAGATGGTTCTGCTCTTATAAGAGATTTTAAAGATAAAAAGATATCTGTCGATTGCATGAACGATAACGAGGAATTCTCGATTGAAGCTTATACGATTGATCTTGGTATACTAAGGTCACTTGATAAAAGACCTGCGATGATTGTATTTAGAATAATCTATAGCAATGACACCAGGACCGAGATGATAGGATACTTTTTAGATTCCGGTAATTTTGATCCAGATTCAAAAAAGATAGAAATGGATAGACTTTCACGGATGAAAGGCTTGAATTAAGATATATCCCTACAAAAATAATGCAAAGGGCTACTCAAAGGAGCAGCCCTTTTTTTTATACATATTCAAAAATACTGAGTTCTAAACATCTTTTTCTTTTTCTCCAAGCATCTCTTTCATATCCGTTTCAACATCAGATATTGGTTGTAGATTGAAATTATCTTGTAAAAATTTGATGACTGGAGCTTTCAAAAAAGCAGGGACCGTAGGTCCAAGTTTCATATTCTTTACTCCCAGATGAAGAAGTGATAGCAATATAACTACGGCTTTCTGTTCATACCATGACAATACAAGTGAAAGTGGAAGAGAGTTTATATCAGTATCAAATGCATCAGCAAGTGCTAGTGCTATCTTGACCGCTGAGTAAGCATCGTTACACTGTCCTATATCAAGAAGTCTTGGTATTCCACCTATATCTCCAAGTTCCATCTTATTAAACCTATATTTTCCACATGCAAGAGTAAGAACTATACAATCTTCAGGAACTTTTTCAACAAACTCTGTGTAATAGTTTCTACCCGATTTAGCACCATCACATCCTCCTACGAGGAAGAAGTGTCGGATATCTCCATTTTTCACTCCATCAATTACTTTATCTGCGACTGAAAGTACAGCATTTCTTGCAAATCCACCCATTATATACTTTTCTTCAAAATCGCCTTTGAAACCTTCCTGTGAAATAGCAGCATCTATAACTGCAGAGAAATCATAGTTCTCAACATGTTTTACTCCAGGCCACTGGACCAGCCCTGTTGTGAATATCCTTTCTTTATAACTTTCTCTTGGTTTCTGAATACAATTGGTTGTCATTAATATTGAACCTGGGAAAGCATCAAACTCTTTTGCCTGATCCTGCCAAGCTCCGCCATAGTTTCCAACAAGATGTTTATATTTTTTTAGCCCAGGATAAGCGTTACAGGGAAGCATCTCACCATGCGTGTAAATATTTATTCCTTTACCTTCAGTCTGTTTCAAAAGTTCTTCAAGATCTTTAAGATCATGTCCAGATACTAAGATAGCCTTACCTTCAACTGGTGAGATCCTGATATTTGTTGGTTCAGGATGTCCATAGGTTCCAGTATTAGCACGGTCAAGCATCTCCATGACCTTTATATTCTCTTCACCGACAGCCATAGATTTCCCAACCAACTCATCAGTCTCATATTTATCTCTTGATAAGAAATCCATTGTTTCGTGGAAAAAATTATATACAGCCTGATCCTCAACACCAAGAATCTGTGCGTGATCAGCATATGCAGCCATTCCTTTTAGTCCGTAAAGTACCAGATGATAAAGACCGGCATTTACATCACCATATCTTTCAAGATCTTTTTCAAGATTATGCTTTTTAGCCATTGCCTTAACCCCATCATCAGAGAAATCTCTTTCCCAAGTGAGCCATTCAGGCAATTTTTCTAAGCCATCTTTTTCATTATATTCATCTGCTAAACGATTTGTGATAATATCAGCTTTTTTAAGCCATTTAGCAATATCCTTCTCATCAAAATTTACATTTGTAACTGTTGTAAACAATGCTTTTACAACAAATAGATCCGCCTCTTTATCAAAGATACCTTTTTTGGCCAATCTTGAACTATACCAGGATATCCCTTTAAGAGAATGAATAAGTGCATCCTGCAGATTAGCAGTATCATTTGTCTTGCCGCATACTCCCGCCACTGTGCAAGCCTGCCCCTTTGCTGTCTGTTAACATTGATAACAATACATGAAACCTCCTTAAGTATAGTATTTGTTTTTTTAAATCTTTTATTTTACATCTCCAGTTATAGAGATAATAAATTCTTCAACAGGAATCTCTTTTTCACTTAGATCCAAAGCTTTTTCAACAACGCTTCCTACACCACCACAACACGGCACTTCCATCCTTACCATTGTGATCTTCTCTATATCCATATCTTTGAATATAGATGTTAACTTCTCTATATATTTATCTACCTCAGAATCTAATTTTGGACAAAATATCACCGGGACTTTACCTTCCATAAAATCTCTATGAAAGTCTCCATAAGAGAAAGCAGTACAATCCGCAGCGATAAGAAGATGACTATTTCTTAAAAAACCTGCTTTTGGATTTAAAAGTTTTAGCTGAACCGGCCATGACTTATCAGAATCCGGAAAAGGAGTTGAAGGTCCTGCCATCTCAGCTGTTATATCAGGCACCGGAATCTTATTTTCCCTAAGATATTTTAAAGCCTGGTTAAAGTACTCGACTTCATTATGCTGAAGAAGATGAACAAGATGGGCTTTAATAGTATTTTCACCCTTAGCTACAATATTTTTCATTGTCTTTTTCTCGCTATACTCCTGAGCTTCCCTTTCCTCTACTTCTATTGCTCCTAAAGGGCAATCTCCAATACACGCTCCAAGTCCATCACAGTATATCTCTGATACCAACCTTGCTTTACCATCGATTATCTTTAAAGCTCCTTCAGGACAGCCTTTTGCACAAAGACCACAACCATTACAAAGATCTTCTTTTATACTGATTATTTTTCTCTTACCCATATTATGACCTCCCTTTAAGATCCGAAAGTCTTTTAGATTTCAAAAGTTCTTCAAGTTTTTTTTCTATATTTTTAAAATCATTTCCCAGAATACAATGCTCAAACGGACACGAGGTCTTCCCCAGCGGACAATTAAGTTTTTTATCATCCCCTTCAAGTAATTTATAAACAGTTAGAAAATCCACATCAGAATCTTCAAGATAAAATCCACCCGAAGGTCCTCGCTGAGACGAAACAACTCCAGCTTTGACCAATCTTTGAAATATTTTTTGCAAAGTGTTTTCTGCAGCATCTATCTTTTTTGCTATTTCTTTTCCGCTTATCTTCTCTCCATTTTTTGTAGCAAGATATGCAAGACCATGTAGAGCAATCGAAAGTCCTTCGCTAAATCTTATAAGCATATTTCACTCCTTTTTTTCTTTTATAGTATTATGGTACCATAATACCTTTTTTATGTCAACAATATTTTCTTCCATCCAAAGTTATCTCCTGAAAAGACCACCAACTGTTAAAGTAGAACAGTTAAGGGTAAAGTGTAGAACAAGGAAATCAATTTGACTATTTATATAGTTAAAAGGTAAGATTAAGAAAAAGATAAAGATGGTGCCGGAGGTCGGACTTGAACCGACACAGACCGAGGTCCGGTGGATTTTGAGTCCACTGCGTCTACCAGTTTCACCACTCCGGCAACAGAGGTAATATTATATAAATATGTATAGAATGTCAATAATATCATCTTTAATTATATTTTCGTTTTTTTTATTATCCTGTGGTAGTGATGATAATAATACAACAGAACTTGAAAAAGCAGTGATTTCTGAAAACACCAAAACTGTAGCTCAGGTAAAACAGGAAAAGAAGGATATAAGAAAAAACATCCGCGATCTTTTAACCTATCTTGATTCTGAAAAACTAACAGATCCTTTATATATGTATAAAGCAAATAAGATAAGTAAAGCCAAAGAAGAGGTAAAAACAGCTAATTTCACTCGTGTTGAAAGCCCGGGAGAAGATTCGGTAGATTATTATGAAAAACAGAAATTAAACAGAATAAGAGATTATTATAGAAACGGCGATCAAGAAAATGCCTTTATTCAGGCCTCAACACTTTTAAAGAATCAGACCTTGTCTCCAAGTGTAAGATCAGAGCTTTTGTTTATCATGGCTGATCTATCTAATAAAAACGATCTTAAAGAAGAAAGTCTGAAATTTATGGATATGGCATACGAACAGATGAAAAAGGTGCCGGAACAACCAGATATTCAGGATAAAGTCATGTCTCAAAAGGAACTTCTCGATACTTTCTCTGAACTTAACGATATCAAGCTTTACGACAACGAAGAGCCCGATAACGAACAAGAATGATATTTTCCCCTTAGTATTTTCTTGTTTTCTTCCGATAAAAAAAGAAAACACAATATTTGGAGGAATATCATGAGAATCTTTAAAAAGTTTTTTTATATATCCGCAATGATCTCAATTCTTGGGATCTCAACTTTTGCAGGAGTCTCTCTGGAAGGTCCAACAGGATTTTTAAACGTACCTTCACCTGAGACGCTTGAGCCTAACACCTTTGAAGGTGGAGTGCATTATCAGAGTTATGGTTTTGGTGGAAATACTAATTATAATATAGTAAGTATAAAAGGAAATGTTGGTATTTCTGAAAATGTTGAAGTTGGTATAGAAAAAACTACCGATAGCGGTACTCTTTCAAGAGACCCTGGAATGTTAATAAATGCTAAAGCTAAATGGAGTATATCTGATGACATCAATATGGCCGGCGGAGTTATAGTGGATACAACATCTGGAAATTATTCTTCCGTTTATGGTCTTGTTGGCGCTGACATCGCTTTTTTTGGAATGGGCTTTAATTTTGGTGGAGAAAAAGGATTACCTTACTCTACTGCAAGAATGGGAGGATATGACCTTACAGATATTGCACCTGATAAAGTTTTTTTTCTTGCAGGCGCAAAATTTCAATTCGGAGAATCAGGGGCATTGACGGTATCTTATAATGGAGATGCCGTAGGACTTGGTTTCTGTGGTGAGATAGATGATACTGAAGGAATGGCTTCTACTGTTGAAGTGGGATGGATAATAGAAGGTGATTATGAAGACCTTTATGAAAAATATCTAAATCCTAAATACGATAAGAACAGACTCACAATAGGAATAAGTGGAAAATTTTAATAAATAAAGTCATTAGATTTCAGGGAATAGGGGTTAGTGAAGGAATCATTCTTACTTACTGACCCCTTTTTATTTTCATTTATAAAAGTTCCCTGTTTAAAATATCGGATCCCGACTTTTCGATTTTTCGACTTAATAACTGGGACTTGGGATAAAACTGGATTTTGGATTTAGGGAAGATCAAAACCAACCCAAACACCAAATTCCAAATTCCAAACCCCACGCTTTAAGTTATCTGTTCACCGTTCCGTGATTTTCCCCGTTTCGATTTACGTTTTACGCTTTACGAAAAAAGTTCTCTGATTTTCGTAACTTAATGTAACAGACAAAATCGATTTTTTCTATTATAATATAATTAATACAATAAAAAGAAAGGAGGTTCGGTATATGAAAAAACTTTTAACCTTATTTATGACACTAGTTTTTATCACTTCTGTATTTGCCGGACCAGTTTTTTTCCTACCGGAAGATTACACTGAAGTTATGCCAATGAGGAGGTCTTCAACAAGTTCTGATATACCTGAAAGACTTCACATACTATTGGAAGAACTCGCAAAAACAGATTCACAGATCAAGGAAAAGTTAGATCAGATATCAAATCTTATAAACAAAAATTGGTATCTAAACTCAGAATTCGAAAAGGATCGAAACATCATGCTCGAAGTCTTAAGACTTGTCATTGAAGATTATTCAAACTTAAACGATAGACTTAGCGGACTCGAACTCGAACTTTTCAATCCTGAAGAACTTGGTTTTGATGATATGTATAAATTACTAGATAGTACAAACAACAATATCAATAAAGCTTATAAAGAACTTCATGTTGGAAAAAGTGGTCTAAAAGCTGCAAGAGATGCTTTCGGAAAAGGTGCTATGGATTATGAAAAATTATCTGCTAAGATGATTGAAACAATCGATAAAGTAAAAAATGCAGTACCTTATAATCCACAGACTCCTCCAGCACAGACTGATGAGCCACAAACTCCTCAGGTGCCAGCCGAAGAACCAATAAATTACAACAATCTAAAAGTTAATATAATCAGAAAACACGTTAAACTCAACAACCTCGATATCATCAAAGACGAGACCTATGAAGGACATCTTGTTCTAAAAAAATCTAAAGAAAGACTTCATGAACTTGACTCAATGAACAGATGGCTTTTCAGACAGGCTATATCCGGTGGTGAAGGATATACTTTCATAATAGTAAAGAACGCAAAAGAGGATTATACAATTTACTGGTGGCATACTGCTGATGAGATAGCAGATATAATCGATACAATTGGTGATATATTCAAATAAACACTTGCTTGAATGAAGAAATTCGATTATAATTTATAGTAATAGAAAATTAAGGAGGAAGAAATGAAAAGATTACTAGTTTTAATACTTACAGTGATATGTATCACATCTGCTTTTTCGGATACTATATATTTTCTACCGGAAAATCAGTTTGAAGCAATGCCTTCAAGATCATCAAGAGGAAATGTTCCAGCAAGGATTGATGCTCTTTTAAAAGACCTTCAGGCAACTGATAAAGATATTAAAGATAACTTTGACGCTACAGGCAGAATCATTCATAAGTCATGGTATCTAAACTCAGAATTTGAAAAAGATAGAAATATAATGCTTACACTTACTAGAGAGATATTAGATGGACTTTCAAATCTTGATGACAGACTACAGAGTCTTGAACTTGAACTTTTTAATCCTGAAGAACTTGGATTCGGTGGTATGTATAATGATCTGAAAAAAACTAAAAGTGCTGTAAACAGCTGTTATAAAAATCTTAATAAAGGTAAATCCGGAATCGGAGATGCTAAAAAAGATTTTGCTGATGGTAAGACTGCATATTCTAAAATAACTGAAAATCTTGTAAGAGTTATTCAGACAGTTCAGAACGCTGTACCTTACAATCCACCAGCTCCACAGCCACAGCCTGACCCACAGCCACAACCAGATCCACAGCCAACTATCAACTACAACAAACTCGTTGTAAGCGTTGTTAAGGAAAAGATAAAACCTTCTAATTATGATATTGTAAATTCAAATTCATACGAAGGAAAATTGGTTATTAAAAAATCTAAAGAAAGACTTCATGAACTTTCAAGCGTTGATAAACTTCTTTATAAAGAAGCTCTTAAAGGACAGGATGGTCTTTCATATGTAGTAGTAAAAAATGCTGATCACAACTACACTATCTTCTGGTGGCATATTGGTGATGATATCGGCGGAATAATAGACGATATAGAAGATATATTTAATTAAGAGAAATAAAAAAAGCCTCCTTAATCGGAGGCTTTTTTTTTATATTGCATCAATTAAGACAGTGGCGAACTATCAATATCTTCGATCTTTAGACTCCCCTGCCTTAATATCTGAATATCTTTGTCAACTATTTTGATAATAGTAGAAGCCTTTTTATCAAGACATAAACTCTCATCAAAAATACAAAAAGAGATACGATTCTTTAAAAAAGTAAGCACTTCCTTTTTAAATACAAGTGGATTATATCCTGTTTCGTTTGTAGATGTAGCCACAACAGAAGGAAATGGGAACTGTTTAAAAAGCTTCCTTGCACCGGGGTTTTCTGGCATTCGAATACCATAGTATCTTTCCACTCCTTTGTAAACACCTTTTACTATTACTGTCAAAGGTCCAGGAAGGTTGACCCTAAGAAATTCAATTATTCTATCCTGAAATTCTACTTCCGATCTTAATATCTGATCGAGCTCCACTATATGAAAAGTAAAGAGATCATTTTCTCGTTTTTTAAGTTCTGCTATTCTCTGACATGCCTCAGATGAATTTGAATCAAACACAAGACCATAAACGGTATCCGTTGAGACACCACCTATGTATCCATCATTTATAGCTTCAACACATAAAGCTAATTCATCTTCTTTAACAGGCCAATCATATATTTTCATGCAATCATTTTAAAGCGTTATATTATCTCCGCTCTCCTTATCAAAGAAATGGCAATAAGACATATCCATCAAAAAAGTATGAGGTTTTTCTTTATCGATCTTCGAATGTGGATCTATCCTAGCAATAACCGTTGTATCTCCCACTTTAAAATGTACGATTATCTCATTTCCCATGAGCTCAACTATATCTATGTCACCTTTTATCTCGACACCAGGGATCTTTGCAAATTCTGCTGAAAGAATATGTTCTGGTCTAAGCCCGAAATCCACTTCCATATCTATATATTTTTCAAGTTTTCTTTTCATACTTTCATTTGTTATCTCAAAATCAACCGAAGGAGCTTTAAAGAATAGTTTATCCTGTTCTTTTTTTATTACCCCACCAATTATATTCATAGCAGGAGAACCTATAAAAGTAGCAACAAATTTATTAGCCGGTCTTTCATAAAGTTCAAGAGGCTCTGCCACCTGCATTATCTCACCAAAATTCATAACACATATCCTGTCTCCCATAGTCATAGCTTCTACCTGATCATGAGTGACATAGATCATAGTTGTCTTTAACTTCTTCTGTATCTTGGTTATCTCTGATCTCATATGTACTCTTAATTTTGCATCTAGATTTGATAGAGGTTCATCAAACAGAAATACTTCAGGTTCCCTTACAATAGTCCTTCCTACAGCTACCCTTTGTCTCTGTCCACCTGACATAGCTTTTGGTTTCTTTGAAAGATGTGCTGTAAGTCCTAAGATCTCAGCTGCATTTCTAACTCGTCTATCTATCTCATTCTTATCGATCTTTTTTATTTTCAGCCCATAGGCCATATTATCATATACACTCATATGTGTATACAAAGCGTAGTCCTGGAATACCATTGCTATATTTCTGTCAGATGGTGAAAGATTATTCACCAAATTCTCACCTATCCAGAGTTCTCCACCACTTATCTCCTCAAGTCCTGCAACCATTCTAAGAGTTGTGCTTTTTGCACAACCTGATGGACCGACAAGTACCATGAACTCACCATCTTTTACTTTTAGATCTATTCCTTTTACCGCTCTGAAACCGTTTGAATATATTTTTTCTATCTTCTTTAATTCTACATTTGCCATTTTGATTCCCCTTTCTTTTTATTTTACACCACCAGATAACATACCGGATTTGATATATCTCTGGAGAATAAAGGTTAATATTATCACTGGAACAGTAATAATAGTCGCATAAGCAGCTGAGTTAAATATACCACCTCGGTTAATATAATAATAAGTCTGTAGAGGTAATGTATTTTCCGATACTGTCAAATACAAAGCATAAGTAAACTCGTTCCAAGACTCTAGCCATACAAGCATTGCTGCTACAGATATTCCTGGTAGAGAAAGAGGGAATATTATATTGAAAAGAGTCTTGACCCTTCCTGCTCCATCAACAAAAGATGCTTCCTCAAGTGATTTAGGTATTGCCTCAAATGTTCCTACAAGTATCCAGGCAACATACGGAAGAACCTTTATAAGATGTGCAAGTACAAGTCCAAGGGTAGTATCAATAAGATTCCATGAAAGAAATCGTACACTTATAGGAAGTGCTATAGCCACCTCTGGAAATACTCTTGATATAAAAAGCGATATTATAAACAGATATTTTATCTTTTTATTTCCGATCCTTGAAATTACATAGGAAGCAGGAGCTGCTACCAAAACTGCAATAAAAGTCACAACCGTCGCAGTCTTGAGTGATTTTATAAGCGAAGGAAATAAAAGTCCAGAGTTATATACATTTTTCCAATGTTCTATTGTAAGCCCTAGTTTTGGCCATATAAGATTTTTTTGTGTAAACTTCTCAAAAATGTCTCCTGGTTGTGATAATGATATCTTTATCATAAGAAAGATAGGATAAAGTATTATCGCACTGACAATAAGAAGAGATGCGTTAAAGAAGACTTTTTTTATTAAATCTTTATTCATCTATCTTTACCTCCTTTTCTCTTTCAACTACATAGAGGTATGAAAAGACAAATATGACTATTATAAGTGTCAGTATAGTACCTGAGGCTGCCGACATATTATAATTTTGTCTTGAATACTCACTATATGTAAATGTGGATATAACAGGTGTTGTCGAAGTACCTGCTAAAATAAGAGGTAATTCAAATATCCTGAAAGCATCTATTGCCCTAAGTATAAGAGCTATTGTAATATGTGGTTTCATTAGAGGTAGTATTATGGTAAAAAACTTATAAATTGGTTTTGAACCATCTATAGATGCTGCCTCATGAACACTTTTGGGAATAGATTCGAGTCCGGCTATAAAAAGCAGGACCATTAGCGGTAAAACCTTCCATGTATCCGCAAATACTATCATGAAAATCGATATAATACCTCCTTGAGCCCAATCAATACCATTTTCTATAAGACCGAGCTTATTCAAAAGTACGTTCAGATAACCAGAAGTATCAAATATATAGGTCATTATAGTAGCCGATACTATAGTAGGTATACCAAGCGGAGTAAGGACAATAGTCCTGAAAAGTCCTTTACCTTTAAAGGATCTCGAAAGCAAAAGAGCTATAGCCATAGCTATCACAAATTGAACGATAAGTCCGCAAGCTGTAATGAGTATAGTGTTTAAAGTTCCTTTTCTGAAATCCTTCATTGACAATAATCTTCTATAATTATTCAGTGTAAAACCTGCATATGGAGCCTGATCAAGTTTTTTCAGCTCCTGTTTTGCTTCCCTAAGTTCTTTTTTGTAATCCTTTGCTTCCAGATCATCTTTAGCATTTTTCAGATCATATTCTATATCCTGTATCTTTGAGACCAAAATATCATGCTTTCTTCCATATCTTTGATCTATAAAAGAGTTTTTAAGATTCGAGAAGATAGGAAAAATAGTAAATCCAATTATGTATAAAAATAACGGAAGCATCATTATTATCTCAAGCCAATATTTTTTAATAAATTTTGTCAAGATTCTTCCCTCCTTTATTTAAGCCATTTTAACTCTTCATCCATTTTTGAAGCATATCTTTTTAATATTGTCTTTACATCTCCCTGATCGATTACAATATCTTTAAAAGCTTTGTTAACATATTTATCAACAACAGACCATCCCATAATAGCTGGTCTATATTTACCGTGTTTTAAAGCATTCATGACAGCATTAAAAAACGGTCTCTGCCATTTAGGGACTTTTCCAAGAACATCATTTCTAATTGGAGGCCATCCCAGTTTTTGAACAAAGACTTTCTGAACATCTTTTGACATAAGATATTTAGCAAATTCAAGCGCTAACTCATGTTTTTTAGACCTTTTAGTTATAGCTATCACATCACCACCAATCATAGTAGCTTTTCCTTCAGGTCCAGCCCATGTATCATAGGCTTTGATGTTATTTTTACCGTTCTGTTTAACAATAATATTCATACCAAACGGCCAATTTTTTCCTAAATATATTGATTCTTCAGATAAAAACTTATTTGTAGTATTCCAGTTGGCTTTCTTTGTCTCAACAGAAAGATATGGATATAATCTCTTAAGAAAAGCAAATGCTTTAATAGTACCTGGATCATTGAGATCAGTAATATCGCCACCAGCAGCTTCAACAAATTCAAATACATGTGATGTGGTGTTTGCATCTAAAGTCCCATGTATTGCCACTTTACCAGTTCCATACTCTTTTTTTAATCGTTTAGCTACATCAAGGAGTTCATCCCATGTCTGTGGTATCTTATATTTTTTCCCATCAAATATATCAGTATTGTAATAAGTGATCTGTACATTTGGTCTTCCTGGAAAAAACATAAGTCTACCATTAAAATCAAGCGGTTTTACAAGAGAATCATAAACATTTTTATCCATAATATCTCTATACCTGTTAAGGTTAAGAACTAGTCTTTTTTCTACATAAGGGGCAAGATTCATATTATCAAGAAACAATACATCAATTCCCATTTTACCTGCTTTATGCATTACCTCAATCTTTTTAAGAGTGTCACCAGCTTCAATATTCACAGCTCTTATCCTGCAACCGTGTCTTCTTTCAAAATCAGGAAAAACCTCATTTCTCATGACTTTCCATTCATCCTCACCCAAGGAAGCGGATATACTCAAAACACTCATATCATCAAACAGATCATATACTGGAAATTCTTTTCTATATATTTTATATAGCATATAATAAGATGAGATACCCACCAGGATAAAGATCAACGAGAAGACCATCACGATAAATCTTTTACCGTCCATTATACTCCCCCCTCTTCAGATTTTACATTTAACAACAGATAGATTTTATAACAAATAGCTTTTTTTTTCAAATAGATTCCGAAGCTATTATTATCCTATCATGACCCGAGTAATCTTTTATAGCTTCTATTTTTCTGAATTGTTCTGAAAACAAATTTATGATATTCTCTTTCTGATCATAACCGTGTTCTAATATTATCTTACCTTTTTCATCTAAAAGTTCAGAGGATTTTTTTAGAATGTATCTGTAATAGGACAATCCGTCGAAATCATCTGTAAGTGATATCTTAGGTTCATGATCTTTTACCGATTTATACAGATTATTGTACTGATCAATATCAATATATGGAGGATTTGAAACTATTATGTCAAAAAAACCTTTGATGGATTCAAACCTATCACAATTGATAAGAAATAATCTTTTTCTTTTTTCTTTAGATAATATTTTTTTTGAGTTTTCTTGAGCAATATCAAGAGCTTTAGAGGATATATCAGTAGATATGTAGAGTTCTGGATTGGAATACTTAAGACAGGAAACAGCTATACATCCTGAACCTGTTCCAAGCTCAAGGATTTTTTTATTGTCTGCTTCCTCTACCAATCTTTCAACCAATTGTTCAGTCTCATATCTTGGTATCATAACGTTTTCATCCACTATAAAATCGTCATTAAAAAAAAACCTTTTTCCTGTTATATAAGAAAAAGGTTTTCCGTCTTTCAGTTTAGAAAGTATCAGAATAATCTTTTCAGTTTCTTTTTTGTTAAGCTCGATTTCTTCGTTAAAGATAAAAGATCTGTCGATGTTTTTTTGATCACAAAGATATTCTATTATACATTTAGCATTATGACTATCAGGTTTTATATTTAAACTTTTAAGAAACTCTCTAAATCTCAAATCAACTTTCCGCTTCTCTGAGTTTTTCTTCCTGCTCTGCAAGTATAAGAGCATCTATTATCTCATCAAGAGCACTTCCATCTACCACCCTGTCAAGTTTATGCAAAGTAAGACCAATTCTATGATCTGTAACTCTGTTCTGAGGATAGTTGTATGTCCTTATCTTTTCGCTCCTATCACCTGAACCTACCATGCTTTTCCTCGATGAAGAAATCTCATCTTCCTGTTTCTGAAGCTCTGCATCATATATTTTAGCTTTTAATATCTTTAAAGCTCTTGCCTTGTTCTTATGCTGAGACCTTTCATCCTGACACGATACTACGATATTTGTAGGTAAATGAGTTATTCTTACAGCAGAATCCGTTGTATTAACACTCTGTCCCCCATTTCCACCTGATCGAAACACATCAATTCTAAGATCTTCGTTTTTAATATCTATCTCCACATCATCTACTTCAGGAAGCACAGCAACAGTTGCAGCCGATGTATGAATTCTTCCGCTAGACTCTGTTGAAGGCACTCTTTGAACTCTATGAGTACCAGATTCAAACTTCATCCTACTATAAACACTTTCACCTTTCACATTAAATACTATCTCTCTAAAACCCCCAACTTCTCCAGGATTTGTGTCCATCATATCCATCTTCCATCCACGAAGATCAAAGTATCTCTGATACATATTAAATAGATCACCAGCAAAAAGAGCTGCTTCATTTCCACCAGTACCAGCTCTTATCTCAACTATAATGTTCTTATCATCGTTAGGATCAACAGGAAGAAGCATAAATTTTAATTTTTCCTCATATTCAGGTAGCTTTTCTCTGTTCTCATCCAGCTCCATCTTAGCCATCTCAACAAGCTCATCATCCTTTGAATTTTTCAATATCTCTTCAGCTTCCTGAACCGAATCCACAGCTTCCATGTAGCTTTTTATCACTTCAACTATTGGTTCAAGTCTGGTTCTTTCTTTTGAAAGTCTGATCATTTCCTCCTGATCTGAAAGAACATCAGGAAGTGTCAATTTTCTGTTTATTTCTTTGAATGTCTCAAGTATTCCGTTTAATTTTTCTATCATACTTCTACCTTTTTTACATATTTTCTATAACTGACATCACTAGTTTCTGAAATTTAGGTTTTGCTTTTGTTGCCGCTTCAACCACCTCTTCATGATTTGGAATAAAATGGGCTGTACCAGTATGCACATTGGTTATAAGAGAGATACCCGCAATGTTTTTATATCCAGCATGTACCGCTGTTATTACTTCAGGTACTGTTGACATTCCAACCGCATCCGCAAACATCCTATACATTCTCTGCTCTGCAGGGGTCTCATAGCAGGGACCAGTGAGTGCTATATAAGTTCCTGATACTACAGGTACCGATGTCTTTTCAGCACATTCCTTTATAAGCTCCTGACAATTATATGCTCCAGTCATTGGCGGAAATCTTGTACCAATCTCATCAAGGTTAGGTCCTATAAGAGGGTTAGTTCCCATTCCATTAATATGATCCCTTATTATCATAAGGTCTCCAACTTCAAAATTCGGGTTAAGACCACCAGCAGCGTTAGTAACAAGAAGCGATTCTACACCAAGAATTTTAAACACTCTTAAAGGCATAGCTATCTGCTGCATTGAATATCCCTCATAAAAATGAAATCTTCCCTGCATAGCAATGACCTTTTTACCTGAAAGTCTTCCTGCCACAAATCTGTTTTTATGTCCTTCTACTTTTGATACAGGAAATCCTGGTATCTGATCGTAATCTATTATTGTCTTGTCCTCGATAAGTTCTGCTATCGAACCAAGTCCTGAACCTAATATTAATGCTATTTCAGGCTCTTCCTTTAATCTCTTCTTCAAAAATTCTGCAGTCTTTTTTATATTTTCCATAATATCTCCTAAATTTTTTAATCTACAATCGCATTCTCAAGATAAATAAGCTGTTCATGATCAAGCTCGTCTATTTGAATACCCAAAGCTTCGAGTTTTAGATTAGCTATATTTTCATCTATATACTCTGGAACTTCATATATTGAAGTCTGCATAGTACCATCATCTATTGTAAAAAGTTCAAGTGATAAGAGCTGCAAAGCAAAAGTTATATCCATTACCGCTGCAGGATGACCCTCAGCCGCTGCCATATTTACTATTCTTCCTTCTGCAATAAGATTGATAGTCTTTCCATTTTCGAGTACATATTCTGTAATATTCTCTCGTGTCTTTTCCATTCCGACTGCCATCTGCGCAAGAGCTCTTTTATCTATCTCTATATCATAATGTCCTGCATTACAGAGTATCACATTATCCTTCATTACATCTATATGTTCCTTTTTTATAACATTTATATTTCCAGTAAAAGTACAGAATATATCACCTTCAGCTGCAGCCTGTTTCATTGGAAGTATCCTAAAACCTGCAAGAGCTGCTTCAAGTGCTTTCTGTGGATTAACTTCACAGACTATTACGTTTGCTCCCATACCTCTAATTTTGTCTGCAAATATAGAGCCACATTGACCATATCCGGCAACTACGACACTTTTACCTGATATTAACGCGTTTGTTGCTCTAATAATACCATCTATAACAGACTGACTTGTTCCGTGTTTATTATCAAAAAGGTCATGACAGAATGAGAAGTTGGTTGCTATTACAGGGAATCTAAGGTTGCTCTCATCATCTATCTTAAGCACTTTATAATACCCAGTCGCGGTCTCTTCTGTAGCACCAATTATAGTTGTGTTATTCATATCATGAGCAAGAGAGATAAGTTCTGCACCATCATCCATTATAAGATCAGGTTCCCAGTCGATTATCTTTTGAAGATTCTCAAAATGATCCTGTTCGGTCATTCCTCTGAAACCAAGTACTTTTATTCTAGTCTCATTTTCAAGATAAGATACTATATCAGCCTGTGTAGAAAGAGGGTTAGCAGCTGTAAGATATACCTTTGCCCCAGATTTTTCAAGTATTCTGGCAAGAAAAGCTGTCTCAGTTGTTATATGTAGACATAATCCTATCTTCTTATCCTGGAATATCTTTTCAGCAGAAAACCTTTCTTCGATCTCTTTCATTACTGACATATATTTTCTGGCCCATCTGATCTTCTCCTGAGCCTGTTTTATCATATCCATATTCCTCTCCTTTTCTGATCTTTTTTATTAGTATTTTTATTTTTTTAATTCTTAACTTTTGTCACTAAAAAGGCTCCAAACGCAAAAAAGATAAAATTTGGAAGCCATGAGGCCAGTATTGGTTCTATCTTTCAGGCTACTCCATATGATTTCACAAAAGATGTGATAACATAATATATAAATATCATTATAACAGACAGTCCAAGATTGGTAAAAGTACCCGTCCTTTTTGATGTAGTTCCCATCGATGCACCTATAACGGCAAAGATAAGACACGAAAATGGCATCGCTGTCTTACCATATAAAGCAACAAGGTACTTATTAAGGTCTAGTACTCCATGACGCGAAAGACTCTTTATTTTTTTATAAAGTTCAAAAAAAGACATCGCATTTGGGTCTTCCTTATCAAAATTCTCTATCTCCCTTAAAGTATTGTTAAGTTGAAGTTTATGTTTATCAAATCTTTCCACTTTTGAAATAGTCTCGTTGTCATCGAAATAATTTATACTTCCGGATTCAAGATTCCACACTTCATCCTTACCTACTTTCCCATGTTTAGCACCGAGTGTCTTTATAAGTTTATTATCCTTAAAATAGTAAACCATAAGAAACTTAAACTGTCTCGTCCTGAAATTTACTCTTTTAATAGATAGGAATCTATCAACATCTTCTCGTAAGAAAACATTATCTTTGACTATTGTATGAGGTATGTTCTGAAGCTTATACTTCTTATAAAGTTCTTCTTTTTCTATTGCGTTAGGAATTACCTTCTCGTAAACCATAAAAGTCATTACAGAGATCAGTGTTGCAAAAACCATTACCGGTCTTATTATCCTGAAAAAACTTACTCCTCCTGCTTTTAAAGCGACTATCTCACTTAGTCTTGAGAAATTTCCCATTGTTATCAAGGTAGATAATAGAACACTCATCGGAAAAACAAATATAAGATCACTTGAAAGCATCTTATATGAATACCACTTGAGCACATCAGATACCTCTTTTTTCTGAGATAATATATAATGCATAGTCTCATAAAGAGGATCTATTGACATAATTATAAAAAAGCTGAACACTCCAAAAAGGAATGGTCCGCCAAGTGATTTGAATATATATCTATCGATTATCTTAAACACCTGTAAATTTTATCAGAATGCCTCAAAAAAGCAATTTTTTTTGTTATAATATTAGGAATATGAAAAAAATCATACTATTTATTGTCTTGTTAAGAATTTATTGCTTCTGTGATGTTTTTTGCTATGAATGTAATAATCATAACGGTTGGGGTCCGATAAACTATCATATATCATCACCAATGAGAGGAATGAAAAATGAGCTACAAAACTTTGTACCATTTACACTACCGAGAAAATCTACTACACTTACGATTTCGGACTCAATTGTAAATATATGGAATTATAATCCTAAATATTTTATTATTGA